>JAYVDU010000523.1:0-2871 GCA_043749245.1 Bacteroidota bacterium
AATAATAGTTGATAATCTCCATACTTTTAATTAAATTTGAATAAACATAAATAAATACTTCATGAAAAAAACATTACTATCCATCGCTATTATCATAAGTGCCGCTGCGCAGGCTCAAACATTAATGGAATCCTCAAGCGTACCCGCTCCATGGAATCCAACATATACTATTTATCAATGTGACTCATTAGGAATTGTTCCTGGGGCTTCTGGTGCAGGGCAAACATGGAATTTTGCGTCTCTTACAACTCATACGAACATTGCTAAAACTTATGTGTCTAGTTTTAATTCGAACCCGGCATACCCTAATGCATACACACATGTTAGCGCCTCTACGTCTGATGATTCTTATTACACATCATCATCTAATATTTTAAAATATTATGGTGGAAATTTACTCATTAATGCTTTCGCTGTTAATTTAGTGTATACATCGCCAGCTATTATGGGCAAATATCCTATGAGTATAGGAACTGCAACTACTGCAACTGTTGGAGGCTCTTTAACTGCTGCGGGCATGTCGGGTACTTTTACAGGAAGCAGCTCACTTAGCGCAGATGCTACAGGCACATTGACCTTACCTGGAAGAACATATACAGATATTTTAAGAGTTGTGATCTCTCAAACATTGAATGCTACTTTATCAATAGGTCCTGGAACTGTTTCTCAACTAACATACAATTATTATTCTGCGGCAGCGCCTTTAGTTCCTGTTTTATCTATAGCTACATCCACCCTTCAATCTACAATAGGTGGTACTAGTTCGCAAACATTGGTTACAATTTTTAAAGACTACGTAACAGTTGGTATTAATGAAGCTCAACCAGCAAATACAGAATTGAGCGTGTTTCCAAATCCATCTTCATCTTTTGTAAACTTTAACACTACTAACATAGAAGCCACTAAAGTTATAGCTTATGACTTAACAGGTAAAATGGTAGTTACCGAATTCATTGAATTTGGTAAAGCCAAAATGAACGTTCATACTTTATCTAACGGATTGTATTTATATACCGTTATTGGTAAAAATAACCAAGTGCTTACAACAGGAAAATTTAATGTGAGTAAGTAATTTTTAGTTCACTTTAAAACAAAGCCTTATCTTTACAAAGATGAGGCTTTGTTTTTTTATATCTATTCTATTATTTTTTGTCGCTTGTAATAACGATAAGAAGCAAGACAAAATCATTAAAAACACTGCGCCTCAGGATATCGATAAAGAGGTTCAAAGCCAATTAGGACAATACTTAACAAATGACACCATTATAAAAATTGATTCTGTTTCGTTAATCTGTTATCGCTATTTTAAACCTAATTACACCAACAACTTAATCTGGTTTAATCATGCAACCATAACAGCCAAAGGAGATAGTTTATTGAGCTATATAGAGCATTCCAATTACAAGGGGTTAATTCCGAACAACTATCACCTCATTGAAATAAAAAATAAATTAGATTCTATTTCTGTTACCAAAAATTACATTAATGTAACGGCACTTGTTAAAACTGATTTATTATTGAGTGACGCGTATTACTTGTTAGGAGCACATTTGAATAAGGGTCGTTTTTATGCAGATAGTTTATTGTTACAAACAAACTTTCACAAATTAGCAAAGGGCTGGGATAGTTTACTTAGAGTTGGCTATGTTACCTCTCATATCAAAGCAACGTTAGATTCGTTAGAGCCCAAGCATTATGGCTACAGAATGCTAAAAAAAGAATTAGCAAACATCTTAAATAATCCATTATTGTATCAACTGGATTCAATACCATTTGTAACAGAAAAAGACTCAGCACTCAAAAAACAACTCATCATTAAAAACCTTACTAAACAAGGGCTTTACGACATCTCTTCTTTAAAAAACGACAGTTTCAAATTAGTAAAAGCGCTGAATGATTTACAAAAAAAATGGTTTATTCAACCTGATGGAAAATTAGGAAAATACACACAACAAGCATTGAGCTATAACAGAGCCAAAGTCATAAAACAAATAGCAATGGCTATGGAACGTTGGCGCTGGGAAGAACCTAAATTTCCTATACGTTACGCATTTATTAATATCCCTGCCTTTTGGTTAACTGTTTTCGAAAAAGATACAGTAGTGATGCAATCGGCTATTGTATGTGGCAAACCGGACCATCAAACGCCTATTTTAAAAAGCAAAATTGACCACATGCTAATTTATCCTTATTGGAATGTACCTATCAGTATTGCTACCAAAGAGATCTTACCGGCCGTTCAGCACGATACCTCTTACATTAGACGTAAAAACTTTGAAGTTTTAGGAAATCATGATGTGGTATTAGATTACACTAAAATTCCCTGGAGAAAATACACGAAAGATTATTTACCTGTAAGATTCAGGCAACGCATAGGTGATGAAAATAGTTTAGGAATTGTGAAGTTTAATTTTAATAATCCTTTTGGTGTTTATTTACATGATACCAATTCGAAACGTTATTTTAAAACCAGTAATCGCTCGCAAAGCCACGGCTGTATTAGACTTGAGAAGTTTTCTGAATTTGCTGATTTTTTAATACGCGATGATAGTTTACATTACACTCACGATAGTTTGCAAGTATATTTTGCCAAACAAGAACAACGGAAAATAAGACTCAGAAAACCATTACCGATATATACGCGTTATTATACAGCACAAGCGGATAGCACAGGTTTAAAACTCTACATTGATGTTTACCGAAAAGATGAAGATATGATGAAGTTGATTTATCGTAAAAACGATTACTAGCAATTATAAAAATTAAGTAGTCAAAACCACATAGATTCTGTGTTAAATTGCAAATTAAATATTAATTTTTTATTTTTGTTTTTCAAAACGGCCTTGAGCTAGTTTCTAAAGAGCGGCGACT
>JAYVDU010000524.1:0-2870 GCA_043749245.1 Bacteroidota bacterium
CAAATAAAAAGCTTGCGACGCTATATTAAGTGTAAGAGGTTAGAGTGATAAAGAAAAGTTCTTTGACATTGAGGGCACAATGGAAAACTGTTTAAACCATTCACTATTTATTGGGGTAATTGGTGGGTGGTTTAAACAAAACTTTTGGTAGTTTTAGTGGTCGTCAGGAGACGACGAGATAATCAGTTCGGTCGGAGACCGAACCGAGCGTTGCAAGTTTTTTTATTTTTTTTAGTAACACTTGTTTCGAGCGGGGGAGTATATAATTGATAGATATGGTAATCATTATAAATCTGTTGCTGGAATTGGAATAGGTAAGACTCCATGGTTAGTTTCAGGAAGCATATCTGCTAATTGGCTTGAACAAAGTAGAACCCCATCTAGCGAAGAACTCGTTAATTTTCTATCTGGGCATGGATTTAATATAGGAGGAGGATTTATAATTGGAGGTAGTTTAAGCATTTCTCCTTCTCCATATCCTTCTGAAAGAAATAATTCACCAAGAGCTTGGGGAGTTGGTCTTTATAGTCCTCAAGTAGGGGTAAGTTACAACTATGTTTTTGAAAATGGAGTAATACTCAATAAATAACTTGACTATTTTGTGCTTTTTTACCATCTTAGCTTGGCACTTTAATTTCAAAAAGAGTAAGACAAAGTACTTATTTATTATTTAAAAGTCACGATATTAATTTTTATCATTTTTATTTAATTTTAAACATTTTTTATGTATAAATTTTTTGATTATTCAATTCAAATTATTGTAAGTAGCTTAGTTTTATTAATTGGAATTTTACTAATTTTTAAAACCCAGTATATTTTATTAAAGTTGATTAAAATTCTTCATATAAGTAAAGGTTCAATTCAATACGAATATGCTATAAATAATAGAAATTTTCTTCAATACAAGTTTACTGGAATTATTTTCATAATTTATGGAGTAATTACAATTTATTTTTTTGTTTCAAAAGTTATTTTAAAATGAAAAAAAGCAAACCGCTGGTGCAGGATATGCAAATTGATAAAGTAGAATTTATTGCAAACACGCAGCCGCTTGATTCAGTTTTCAAACTGAATCCTATTATTTTGCGGTCTTTGACCGCTACTAATGAAGGGCAAAAGCGGCATTGAAGTTCATTGACATTGAGGGCACAATGGTAAGAGTTTGAACCACGCATAACTTGTGTGGTGTGGTTCAAACAAAATTTGGTACCTGCTGGTGGGGATGGGGATGGAACTAAAACAGGTACTGTCGCAAGTCAAAATAAAGACGGTAATGTTACAGTTGATAAAATTACTATTAGTCAAAAAACGACTAATAAAATAATTACTCAAAGCCTAACGGCTTTCCGTGCAACTATTTCAAAGAAAGATGGTAATGTTAATGTTTCATCGTATCAAAAAATTACTCAAACTAAAGTTGGTACTTCTCAAACAAACAGAAATGTAGGAGCAGGTGGAGAAACTTCATTCTCTGAAAAAACAAGTTTTAAAACTACTGAAACGATTTCTAAAGATATAAGTAAGGAAGAATTTCAGGCAGCGGTAGGTGATGGTACTGCTACAACAGTAAATAATATTGCCAGTGAAATAGGCAAAAGTGCTAATTATGTATTAGATCAAGCTAATAAACAAAATGGTGTTAATGTTGGGAATATTTTAGACTATACTGGTAAATCCATAACAGTTTCAACGACTTGGTATGCTGCATATTCACCAGAACCATTTTCCAAAACAGTAGCTGCAGGAATTGCAACAACTGGTGTAGGGATATCAATTGCATCAAAGAATTTTTCAAATACTTACATAGGGGGTGGGAACGCTTATACTGTAGAACCCTTTCGCTAATAAATTAAATTAACTATGAAAAATAAATTTTTCTCTTATCTAGGTCTATTTCTAATTTTATCATGTAATCAAAATCAAAGTCCGTTGCACTTTATAAGTAAATTTAATGTTCAAAATGCTATAAAAATTAAGGTTTCAGATGCTTTAAGTGAAAGTGATTGTATTCCTATAGCAATAACTGAAGATGGATACTGCCTAGAGAGTGATACAAGTACTGTTGAAATTTATTTGAAACGCAACTCTACTTTGAATTTTAAGGAGTTAGTACAAAATCGTCGTAATACAATGGAATTCTGTTACTCTTATAAAAAAAAGAATGAGATTTTCATAAGATTTAATCATGCCATCAGTCCTTCTGGAGTTACAGTTTTAGACGTAAAAATAGAAAATGATAGTTTTCAAATAAGACATAGCCTGATATTAACATACAAGAATGAAGTGGTGCAAGCATTTACAGAACAACAGAATTTAATTCTAAATAAAGAAAAATATGTCGTTGGAGATACAATTTTTGGTTATCTATCCTTTAAAGGATATGACGATACTAAATATAAAGTTCAAAGAAATTTATCTGGATATTTTAGGTGTGTAGTTGGTAATAGTGAAGCACCAATAGATAATGTTAAAACCTACGATTCCTGTGCATATTCACTTAGCGGTAAACCTAAAAGAGCTGAAATGTTGGCTTTGAGGTTAAAAGAAAGAGAAGAGTTTAAACGCGCTCACAATTAATCGTTGGAATTCGCTTGTTCAACGTCTTAGTTTTTAGCTGCACAGCGGCTGAAAGCGAGACTTGAATGTGGTATTTTGCGGTCTCTGACCGCTGCTAATAAAGAGCAAAAGCGGTATTGAAAGTTCATTGACATCGAGGGCACAATGGTAAAATGTTTAAACCACCCACTATTTATTGGAGGTAATTGGTGGGTTGTTTAAACAAAAATTGCGGTAGTTTTAGTTGTCGTCAGAAGACGACAGGATAATCAGTTCGGTCAGAGACCGAACCGAGCGTTGTAAGTTTTTTTATT
>JAYVDU010000525.1:0-9461 GCA_043749245.1 Bacteroidota bacterium
TCGCCGTCTTCCGAAGAGATTTCCATAGAACTAAATTTATAATTTTTAGATAGGTGTATAATCGTAAATTGAAAACACGACAAAAAAATACCCAAGAAAATGAGAATAAAAGAGATATGTTTAATTGATTGTTTCACTTAATGACTTCCAAAAGTAAGTTTAATTTTTTAAAATCAACTGTTAAACTTATTTAAGAAAACGATTTCAGTATTATTGAAAAAATGTTCTTACCAAACCAAACGACAACATGTAATTGTTCGTCGGTATTTGCGCATCGTGGTTATACTCTGTGGTATAAGATATTTCGGCTAACCAGTTTTCTGAAAGATTGTATAATAAACCATAAAAAACCCGAATGCGATTAAATCCATTATAACCTTTTTCGTAATACATACCGTCAAATTTATAATAGGCTTCAGCAGCAATATAAGGCGTTAGTTTATGCGGTAATTTATAGCGAATCGTCACTTTATTTCTTAAGTAAAAATCGCGTAATCGGTTGCCCTGAGCGTCTGCATTAAAGTCTTTAAATTGCATGTCACTCAACAAGCGATCAAAGAAAACAAATTTCCCTACTTTTTTTCGATATGTAAAATACCCTTCAAACTGATGGCGGTAGCTAAAGGAAGGGTCGTTTCGTTTTTTATCAGCGAAAATATAATTGAATGTAAATCTTAAATTTTTACTTATTTTCCCTAAAGCCCCAACATCAAAATAAGAATAACCATATTGTGATCCATTATTAATAAATCGGGATTGGGTTTGAAGATGAATCATAAAACGCTTATTGAGCGGTGATTCAACTTCAAGATTTCCCCATAATTGAAAATCTTTTTGTGCAGGTTGTGCAAACGAAAAAATAGTTAGCAGTATAAAACCGAAGGTGTAATATGTAAATCTATTTTTCAATACGTTAACAAAACTATTTGTTTAAATATAGCAAAATAAAAATAAATAAATTAATTGTGTCACAAAATTTCTTTAGAAAGTAATAGAGCCATATCTTAAAAATAATTTATTTTAAGACGACGACATGTCCAATGAAATTGTGTTGCTTATGGAAAACATCTTTTAAATCGACTTTCCATGTATAAACATCTTCTTGCACTTTTTCGCCATGTCCCTTGTAAGTAGCGTCCCAACCTTGATTGACGTCGTTAGTGTTAAATATTTGCACACCCCATCTGTCAAAAATCGAAAGGGTGTAACTTGTTGGATCCCATCCGATGCCCATTGGCAAAAAGGCATCATTCAATCCATTATCATTTGGTGTAAATGTATTTGGAGCATAAAATGTAAATATCGGCTCTACTTTTATTGTTTTTGTGATTGAATCTTTACACCCAAAATTATTAGTAGCGACTAAGGTTACCGGATATTCTCCTTCATCTTGATAATTTAAATTGATCGAATTACTTGTAAAATTCCCTAGGGTAGTTACCCATTTTATATTATTATAATTAGTGGATGTGTTATTTAAAACAAAAGGGGCATCAAACATATTTCCGTCAAAAGTATTACTCGTAAAATTTGGAGTTGGAACTATGTAAACATTAATATTAGATAAAACATTCGGTACTGTTTTACATCCATCATTTGTTGTCACAATTAATGTACCCGAGTACACGCCTGATTTTGTAAAACAAACATGGGCACTTGGACTAGAACTTGATTGCCCATCGCTAAACGCCCAATTCCAAGAGCTAATTATACCGGAAGCAACTAAAGTTGAATCATAAAATGTAGAACATAAAGTAGGACATCCATTAATACTTGTATGTTGAATGTTTATTGTTGGAGGTATAATGACATTAACTTGCGTTATGGATTGAGCAGGAAGCGTCGTACATCCATCGTTTACAATAACTGTAAATTGAGTATTTGAAGCAACATTAGGACTTATGCTCGATCCTACTAAATTACCCGGCAACCATGTATATTGATAATTTCCGTTACCGCCTGTTGCTAATGCAGATATAGCAACCGTGGAATTAGCACAGATAGTAAATGGCCCATTAACGCTTAACCCTAATGGCGACAGAACTGTTATCTGACTTATCGCAGGAGAAGCACTACAGTTATTATTATCAATAACATTTAAAGTGTATGAAGACGTTACTGTAGGCGATACAGAAATAGATGTATTAGTTGAACCAGATGGTTGCCAAGAATATATATATGGTGCGGTTCCACCTGAAACACTAGACGCAAGGGTAGCTTGCTGACCGTTACAAATAGTAGCGCTTGTAATAGACGATAATACGGCTGTTGGCTGAATAATATTAACAGTAGACGATTTCGCACATCCATTAGCATCTTTAACAGATAAGGTATAGTTACCCGCCGTTAAACTATTAGCAGTTACTGTATAGCCTCCTATGGGAGACCAAGTATAGGTATAAGGAGTAGAAGTCCCAGTAATAACTGCTGTTGCACTACCATTATTGCCTCCAAAACAAGATACGTTAGAAGAAGTAATTGCAGTTGTAAAACTACTAGATGGGATTAAATTAAGCGTTTGTATTTTAACACAAGTGTTTCCATCTGTTATAGATACCAAATAATTTCCTCCACTTAATCCACTAGCTATATTATTGATACCACCTATTGGGGACCAAGAATAGCTTAAAGTTCCAGTTCCACCATTTGCAGTAATGGTTGCACTACCAGGATTGCCACAAAGTGGATTAGTTACTAAAGCAGAAGAACTAATGGCTGTAGGTTGTGTAATTGAAAAGGTAACTGTTTTTGAACACGCATTAGCATCGGTAACAGTTGTTGTATAGTTTCCAACATTTAATCCAGATGCCACTGTAGCATTCCCACCACTAGGCGACCAAGAATATGTCAAGGGAGCCACTCCTCCAGATGCTGTAATGGTCGCACTTCCATTTGATAATCCATTACATGTGATACTATTAGATACGCCTGAAGCCATAATAACAGAAGGTTGAGAAATAGCCATTGTCCTTGTACCAATGCAGCCATTTACATCAGCAACTGACAAGGTATAATTACCTGCTGTTAAGCTACTAGCCGATGCTGCATTACCTCCTGAAGGAGTCCAAGTATAAGTATAAGGCGATGTTGTACCAGTTATAATAGATGAAGCACTACCATTATTGCCTCCAAAACATAAAACATTTGTAGAAGTAATTGCAATAGAAAAACTTCCAGATTGAGATAATGTTACTGTTTCTGTTTTACTACAATTATTAGCATCTATTACGGTTACGGAATAATTTCCCCCACTTAACCCACTAGCAACATTATTAGTCCCACCTGTCGGAGACCAAGAATATGATAAGGCTCCTGTTCCTCCACTAGCGATCACAGTAGCGCTACCTAAAGCAGCACACAAAGGGTTAGTTGATAAAACTGAGGTGTTAATGGCGGCCGGTTGAGTAATCGAAAACGTTACTGTTTTTGAACAAGCGTTAGCATCTGTTACGGTGGTTGTAAAATTACCTGCATTTAATGCTATTGCGGTTGTGCCATTACCGCCTGTTGGCGACCATGTATAATTTAATGGGGCTACACCACCAGATGCTATTAATGTGGCTGTTCCATTTGCCAAGCCATTACACGTAACATTAGATGGCGAAACAGAAGCAACAATTACTAGTGGTTGTGTGATGGTAACTGTTGATGTTTTTTGACAGCCATTAGCATCAGTAATTGTAAAAGAATAATTACCCGCAGCTAACCCAACCGCCGATGTTGTTGAACCACCTGATGGAGACCACGAATACGTTAAAGGCAATATCCCAAGCGAAACAGTTGCTACCGCGGCACCTGTGGTTCCACCGAAGCAACTAACATTGGTATGAGTCGTAATAGCCGAGCTCATAACTTGTACAACTTTAGTAATGGTATCAGGTGGATTACAAGCGCCTCCTTTGGCAATTAAAACAACCGTGTAGGTTCCTGGTCCGCTATAAGTGTGAGAAGCATTTTGGGTGGTAACCGTGTTCGTGGCCCCAGAAGCAGGATCTCCAAAATTCCATGACCAAGCATTGGTTTGTGGACACGGTGCAAACGTACTTGTAAAATTTACAGTGTTTCCTGCACCACATGAGCTTGTGAAGTTAGCAGAATTTGGAACTCCATTAGAAATACCAACAGAGTCGAATGCAAAACCATCAAAATTATTACATGTAAACCCTGAACCGAAAGTAAATCTTAACATCACGTTCGGTTGTCCTGCGCATCCAGTTAAACAATGTTCTGCTGTTATCCAGTGCCCAGGCCCATTCCCCCCAACACAACTTGTTCCGGCACTAGAAGGGTCCCATCCTATTCCTCCAGCCTGTGTATTACCACACCACCCATGTTTTGAGGTAACGAAGCCTGCAGGGTTATTCAAGTAATTAATGCTTGGGTAATTATACCAATTTTGCGTGTTACAATCATTTGTTTCTGGAATTGGGGTTGCTGCTGTGCCACCAACAGTGCCAACATCATTCCATGTAGCACCACCATTTATTGAATATTGTAAATTCCCCCCGTCAAAATGATATTCACTATCAAAAAATAATTTAAATTTTATATGGGGGTATAATAAATTTGTAAAATTAAATACAGGACTTTTAACATAAGACTGCTGCCAATTATTATAAAATGCACCCGTTAAACCACCAGCACACCAGCACTTATTCCCATTTCCAGCTGTTTGAATAACATAGGTATGATTGGGAGTGCCCCAAGCCCAGTCAGATGAAGCTGGATTAGTACTTGTAGGAGCCGTAAAGGCTGTCCACGCTGGGCCTGTCTCGAAATCTTCAAAATAAGGATAAGTTGTTATTTGAGCTTTTGTAAACATGTAACAAAAACAGAATACGATTAACCATACGCTTTTCGTTTTTAAATTGTAATATATGTTGATTGTTTTCATCTTTAAAAAATAATATTATTTTTTAAAGTGGTTAAAGATACTTGTTGATTAAAAACAATTCTTTTAGGCTGTTCACTTTTTACTACACCAAAAGTAAACTAATTAAGTTAAAAACAAAACAAAAAAACATTATCAAATTGTTATGAAAGCGCTTTAAACAAAGGCTTTCAAAAGGTTTTAAACTACAAAATTTCTATAGAATTAACCTAAATAATTAACTCCATAAGCTTACACTGTCAAGAATTGTTTTCACTCATTTGTATTCTAAAGGAAATCTGAAGACATCAAATCTGTGTGCGGTTTATTGTATTAAAAATTTTTAAACACAAAAAAAAGCTTGAACGTCTAATTAATTGTTTAAATTATATGTTTTTTATGTAAATTTAAAGTTATATTTATTTTAAATTTATCAAGATGCAAAAATCTCTACTTATTATTTTGTCATTGGTTTCTACTGCTGTTTTAGCGCAATGGAACGCAAATCCTTCTATAAACACACCAGTATGTATTGCAACTAAATCGCAAAACAATTCTCACGCTGTGCCTGATAGTAAAGGAGGAGCTATTCTTGTTTGGGACGACAATAGAAACAGTGTTACTGGTTCTACTGATATTTACGCTCAACGAATTAAAAACAATGGATTTGGAAAATGGACAACCAACGGAATTGCTGTTTGTTCTAATACACTAACTCAAAAATCAGTTGCTATTACAGGATCAGGAATAGACGGAAGCTCTATTGTTGCTTGGGAAGATAATAGGGCAGGGAACAAAGATATTTATGCACAAAAGATAGATTCGTCGGGAAACGTGTTGTGGACAATGGACGGCATTGCTGTTTGTAATAAAACAACGAGCCAAAAAAACCCTAAATTAATTTCGGATAATGCCGGCGGCGCTATTATTGTTTGGGAAGATTCCGTTAATTTTTATTGGGATATTTATGCACAACGCATAAGCTCTTCTGGTGCTTTGCTCTGGGCTACAAGCGGCGTGGCAGTTTGCGCTGCACCTAACATTCAAATAAATCCAAAAATAGATGTGGATGATTTGGGCGGAGCGGTTATTACTTGGCAAGATAAACGAAACAGTACCGATTATGATATTTATGCGCAACGCTTAAACCCTTCCGGGACTATACAATGGGCTGCAAATGGCGTTGTGGTATGTAATTCTATTGGTGTGCAAAATAATCCACGCATAGAACCAGACGGATCTAATGGCGCATTAATTTCTTGGATTGATAAACGTGTGGGAACTGATTATGATATTTACGCCCAACGCATCAGCGCTTTAGGAATAGCTATGTGGGCTTCAAATGGAGTAGCAGTTTGTTCCGCTGCAAATAATCAGTCGGCACAGGATATGAAATATTTGGGATCTAACGGATTTGTGGTTGCGTGGAAAGATGACAGAGGTGGTAAGTTTGATATCTATGCTCAACAATTAAATTTATCGGGTGTTGCTCAGTTAGCAACTAACGGAATTTTATTATCGAATCCATCCAGCATCAAATCTATTAATCCAAATACCGTTAGTGATGGTTTTGGTGGTAGCATTATTGCCTGGCAAGACTCAACAGCCTCAGGTTTTGATGTTTATTCTCAAAAATTAAACTCAGCTGGAAGTTCTCAATGGACTACTGGTGGCGTTGCTATATCAATAGCTTCCAACGATCAAATAAATCCTACACAAGTAACCGATGGTAAAGGTGGAGCTATTTACGCATGGGAAGATAAAAGAAACGCAACTGACTATGAAATATACGCTCATCACCTATACAGTATAGGTAATGCTAGCGCAGTGAAAGAAATATCAACAGATAAATTATTGGTTGCTATTTATCCTAATCCTGTTTCAAGCAATTCGATTATAGAGGTAATAAATAACGCCGAACACGGTACTTGGGAAATTCTTATTTTTGATGTTTACGGAAAACAATTGGAACGCCAACTACTTAAAGCAAATGAAACATATAATTTGAATGCCTCTGAATTATCATCAGGTATTTATTTTTATACGATAGAGCTTTCAGACAAATCAGCCTCAACTAAAGGCAAATTTATTTACATGCAATAACAATGATGCAGAATTTTTTTTTTATACTATTAATTATAAGCGCGTTTTTCCTTACTAATTCTTGTCAAACAACTCCCGGGCAAGGTGGCAATGCACAAATAAAAGGAACGTTTTGGGTTAGAAATTATGACCCACTTTATACGTATGTTGTTGGTCGTTATCCGGCAGTTAATAAAACTGTTTATTTATTTTTTGGCGACGATACGTCTCCAGGAATGAGCGTAAACACAAATGCTAATGGCGAATTTGCATTTACATATATGCGTAAAGGTAAATACAAAGTAGTGGCATATAGCCAACAACTAGCCAACAGCAGCCAACCTAGTCAAGTGCCTAGAGAAACCTATGTATTTATAGAAAACAAAAAAGAAATAAAAGACATAGGATTAGATACCTTAAACCAATAAGAATATGAACCATTTAATTACCTGCTCACTATTTATTATTTTAACTTTTCAGACTTTTGCTCAGAGTAAAAAAGAAGTGAAGGCTCATAAAATTAAAGCATCCATGACAACCATTATAGAAAATGGTAAAACAATAAACGATGCGAAAACTTTATTTGATACAAAAGGAAATGAAATTGAAAAAACTGAATATAATAAAGAAGGTGCAATTAAGTCTATACATAAATTCAAATATAATAGTGATGGCGATGAGTTAGAGGACGAACAATACGATGCAACGAATAAACTTGTAGAAAAAAAAATAACGAAATATAATTTACTCGGTGAAAAAACAGAAGAAGCATATTTTGACGGCTTAGGTAAACCCACTAAAAAACACACTTATGTGTACGATGGTAAAGGTTTAAAAACAGATCGCAAAACGCTTGATGCTGACGGAAAAGTGATTTCTGTTAAAAAACACGTGTATGTGACTAAATAACTATAAAAGAGCATTTTAGGTAGAATCCATCCAAAATCATCCTGTTTTTAACTCAAATATTTTAGCTTAAATCATTGATTTTTAGCTAAAAACCCGTATTTTTGCACCCCCTTATAAATTTTAAGACTCAAAAATATGAACATATCTAAAAAAGACGTTAGCTCACAAATTGCAGAATTAAGCATCACTTTAGCCCCAACAGATTACGAAGCAAAGGTTGAAAGTGTGATTAAAAAAGTACAAAAGCAAGCAGCTCTGCCCGGATTTCGTCCAGGTAAAGTACCAGTTGGATTAATCAAAAAACAACACGGTAAATCTATTTTAGTAGATGAGGTTAATAAAATATTAAACGAAACATTATATCATTATATCAATGATAACAAGCTTGAAATCTTAGGCAATCCAATGCCGAAGGTTGATAACACGATTGATTTCGAACACCAAAAAGAATGGACGTTTAATTATGAGTTAGGATTAACGCCGAGTTTTGACGTTAAATTAGATAGCTCCCAATCGTTTGTTTACAACACGGTAAAAATCGATGATGAGTTGGTAGAAAAATATTTGAAAGATGTAAAACGCAATTATGGTAAGCCTTCAAACCCTGATGTAGCAACCGAAAAAGACGTTTTGTATATTGACATCGTTGAATTAGATGCAGATAATAACATCGTTGCTGGTGGTGTTTTTAAATCAACAAGTATTGGTATTGATCGTTTGAAAAACGAAGCTGCTAAAACAAAATTAATTGGCGCTACTAAAGAAAGTAAAATAATTATTAACGCTAACGAATTATATGATTCAGCCGTTGATAAATCAATTTCTTTAGGCATCGATAAAGAAGTGGCAGAAAATTTTTCAGCAAACTTGCAATTAACAGTTCGTAACATTGCCCGTATGGAAGATGCAGAGCTTAACCAAGAGTTATTCGATAAATTATATGGCGCGGGAACTATCAATTCTGAAGCTGAGTTCAGAGATAAAATCAAAGCTGAATTAGCAATCATGTTTACTCAGGATACAGATCGTAAATTTATTGAAGGAGTAGAAAAAACAATGGTTGAAAAATTAAACATTCAATTACCAGATGATTTTTTGAAGCGTTGGTTAATGGCTGTTAATGAAAAACCATTAACTAAAGAGCAATTAGAGGCAGAATACCCATCTTATGCCAGCTCTATGAAATGGAAATTAATAGAAAATAAAATCATTAAAGCGAACGAAATAGTTGTTTCTCAAGATGAAGCAAGAGCGGAAGCTGCTGGTTACATTCGTTCTCAATACGCTCGTTACGGACAAACACCCGACGAGGCTGAAATTGCAAAAATTGCAGATTCCATTTTAGCAAAACAAGAAGAAGCTCAAAAAATTTACGAAGGAATTTATAGCAAAAAAGTGTTAGATGTTTTAAAAACTAATTGTAAATTAGAAACGAAAGAAGTAAGCTACAATGAGTTTTTTGGAATTAACGACTAAACGTTGTAATTTTTATTAATGTAGTATTAGAGCCTGTTTAAATTTATATTGTAATAATTGTTATAATGTGTTTTTGAGCGAAAAGAGGCAAATTTTGCAGAGATAGTTGGCTACTATCTCGAAA
>JAYVDU010000526.1:0-9420 GCA_043749245.1 Bacteroidota bacterium
GACAATTATATTTTTTAGATGCTTCTAATGATTTTATGCCTGACTTTGCCATGTTTGAAGCGCATGGACATACAGAAGCAATGATGTTGCCATTAATTAAATACAAAAACACAACTGTGGCTTTTATGGCCGATTTAATCCCGTCAGCCGGACACATACCTATGCCTTACGTGATGGCGTATGATACGCGACCATTAGACACCATGAAAGAAAAAGAATACATTTTAAAACAAGCTGCACAACATAACTGGACTTTATTTTTTGAACACGACCCCACGATCGAATGCGGCACTGTGATTCAAACAGAAAGAGGCATTAAATTGGATAAGACGTATAACTTGATGGAGTTGTAAAATACTACTTAGATATTTTTAGTAGATCCGATAGCTATCGGATTGAGTTGTATAAACCAGCCACAAACTTTAGTAAGTGTGTGGCTGGTTTTTTCGACGCATCTTTAAGAAAGAAAAACCACAACCTATTGGAACGTCAAAAGCTATTTGTTTTTCATTAGGTAAAAAAAACAATGATGACCTATGTTACTTCAGTGTAACCAGCATAAACACGCAAAAACCCTTGTAAATTGCAAGGGCTTTTTATTTGGTATGCGAAAATCATGATTATAAAACTACACAATCTGATAAAACAAAGCCATTTAAAAATTTGCTGACAATTAAAATATATGTTACTTTTAGAATTGCCTCCTTTATAAACACACTATTTATTTACCTTATATTAAAATAAACGATGAACTATAAATTACTAGGAACCGTGATTGTTTCCTCAATAGGTTTTTACACAAACGCGTCTGCTCAACAAGAGTATAAGCCAATTAAATCTCGTGAAATCATTCAGGAAGGCATTAGACTAAATGATGATAAAAAATATGATGAGGCTATTGCCGAATTTAAAAAGATCGAACGTAACGATTCTCTTTTTGCTTTGGCGTCTGTAGAACTTATTAACACCTATAGTTCAGATAAAAAAGATTCTTTAGCAGTTATATTATGTGATGAATTATTAAAACATTCAGATCAATATACGCCAAACATTCTGTTATCAAAGGCTAATGCGCTTGATAACTTGAAACGAACTAAAGAAGCCGAAGATATATATAAGCTTGGCGCAAAAAATTATCCATTAAATAATAGATTTATTTATGAGCTTGGTGTTGCTAAATTTAGACAAGAAAAGTTTTACGAGGCTTATCAATATTTTGTACAATCGCTTAAAATAAACCCATTTCACCCTGCGAGTCATTTTCAAATGGGGTATTTAGCATTGAAGCAAGGGAAAATAATTCCCGCTATGTTAGCGTGGCAATTTTATTTAGTGTGTGATAACAAAAGTAAGCGGGCGAGTAGCGTCATTAACAATTTAGAAGCATTGGCTAAATTAGAAGTAAATGAAGAAAAAATAATAGAAATCACAGAAATAAAAAACGAAAATGATTTTGCTGAATTAGAAAGTGTTTTAAGATCAAAGATTGCCTTATCTGATAAGTATAAATCAAAGATTGACATGAATTTCGCTGTTGTTAAACAAATGCAATTAATATGTGAAAATATTGGTAAATATCAAGATGTAACAGGGTTTTATAATGATTTTTACGGAAAATTTTTCACAAACATTTGGACAAATAAATATTTTGAGCCCTATGTTTACAATGCTTTTTCTGGAGCAAAAAACGAAGCGATTAATAAGTGGGTTTCTAAAAACGAAAAAGACCTTGAGGCGTTTAAACAATGGAGTTATAATTATGTGTGTACAAAAGAAGCAATATATAATGAAAATTTAAATGGAACAATTAAACCCGTGCCGCATTGGTTTAGTTATAATAAGTTATATGCCGCAGGAGATCGAAATGCACAAAATAATAATGAGGGATATTGGAATTTTTATTTTGATAATGGAATTAAAAAATCTGAGGGCTTTTTTGTAAATGATAAAAAGGATGGAAAATGGAAATTTTATTTCGAAAACGGTACTATTAATAATGAAATAACGTATGATAAAGGAGTGGAAACTCACTATAGAGAGTTTTATGAAAACACAAATCCAAAATCCGACTTTTATTTAAAAACTAATTTAGTTGAAGGTAAGGTTATTACTTATTACGCTAACGGAAAATCTTCTGCCGATTACGACTATGTTGCCAATAAAATTTCCGGAACTGAAAATAAGTTTTATAAAAATGGAACTAAACAGTATACAATTATAAATAAGGATAATAACCTTGAGGGTGATTTGTTAGAATATTATGATAATGGTAAGATAAAACAAAAAGTAAAATTTGTTAACGGAAAACGAGAAGGACAATCAACACTTTATTTTAACAACACTAAAAACACGGTAAAAAACGAGGGATTATACGTTAATGGTGAACCCGCGGGTATTTGGAAATTTTATCATAATAATGAAAAATTATCGCAGGAGGGTTTATATAACAAAAATGGAGAAAAAGAAGACTTATGGAAATCTTACCATTCAAATGGAAACCTATCTGAAGAAGAAAATTACATTGAAGGAAAGTTAAATGGTGTATCAAAAAACTTCACAGTTGATGGGAATTTATGGGAAGAATTTACATATAAAAAAAATAAAATAACCGATATTAAAAGTTACAAAGAAAATGGAGAAGTACTTGGAGAGCATAAATTAGAAGGGAAATCTAATTTGCTAAAATTATATTATCCCAATGGAACCATTCGAAAAGAAGGCTTATATAAAAATGGAGAAATGGAAGGCGTATGGAAATATTACAATGCATATGGCGTGTTAACGGAAGAAGAGAATTATAAAGATGGGGTATTGGATGGCCAATCAATTAAATATTATTCGAATGGCCAAAAAAAATCTGAAGATTTTTACACAGTGGGAAAAGAAAATGCATACTTTAAAATGTATCATGAAAACGGTAAATTAATGAGAGAAGGGTATTTTGTAAACGACAATGCGGTGGGTACTTGGAAGTATTACCATGTTGATGGAACATTAGAGAGCATCAAATATTTTAATGATGGTGATTTTCAAGGGTGGTACGAAAAATATGATGTAAAAGGAAAAAAACGTCCGAAGACTTTTATAAATTATTTTGTATAACAAAAATCATTTACTTCGACACATTAGGAAACATCATTCAAAATGTTGATTTACCCGGAGGTAATGGCGTTATTGACCAAAAACACCCTAATGGAAAATTATTTTTTCACAGAGAGTTTGCATTCGATTATCCACAAGGAAAATCATACTTGTATTATCCTGACGGATCAGTGCTGTCTTTAAAAGAATACGAGGCTGGTAAAGCAGTTGGAATTTATAAAACTTATGATGAATTTGGGAAGCCAATTTCTGAAACCCCATATTTCAATGATATGAAAAATGGAAAAAAAATTAATTATTTCTACAATGGTAAAATTGAGTCAGAAAATAATTACGTAGATGATAATTTAGACGGAATAAGAACAGAGTATTATCTGAATGGAAAAGTGTGTAGAAAAGTAAACTATCGTAATGGAGATGCACAAGGAGAGTCTATTCTTTACGATGAATTAGGCGAACTGGTTTATATTAGAAAATATGAAAACGATATATTACTAGGCTATTCGTATAATGATGCTAAAGGGCAATTATTACCATTTAAAAAAATTGAACCTGGAAATACTAAGATTACGTGTTATTTTACAAATGGCAAAAAATCTATCGAAGTAAATTATACAAATGGAGAATTAAACGGTACGCGTACCGCTTATTGTTCAAATGGAAATGTGGCAGAGGTTGAATCTTATTTTAATGACATACAACACGGACCAACTAAAAGCTATTATAGCAACGGGAATTTAAAAACGCTTGAGAATTATTTTTATGGAAATGCCCAAGGAGAATTTAAATTCTATTATGAAAACGGGAAATTAAGAAAAGAGTGTTATTTTATAAATGGGGAGGAGCATGGGTTAACAAAATATTACAATGAGGCTGGTGTTTTAATCAAATCTACTTATTACTATGACGGATTTCCTACTGTTAAAAAATAATGTACTATACTAAATTATCCTTCTTACTTTTTTGTGTTTCTTTAATTAGTAAAGCACAAGTAAACAATGCAGAATTGCTTAATAAATTATATCCTTCTCAGCCTATTGTTTATACTTTAAAACAGGAAAACATAGAGATTACGAACGACAAAAATGGTTTGCAAATAAGTAAGCATATTAAAGAGCAGTTTATAATACTTAACGAAAGTGGTAAAAGCTTTAATACAAGAGGTATATACATGAGCACTTTCGTTGAGGTAAAAAACGTTAAGGCTATTAACTACATTCCAAACGGAAATAAATACACGAAAATAGTAGTAGATGATATTAAAGTAGGCGATTCAAATTCTGATGGAACATTTTACGATGGCTCAAAAAAAATAACGGTTACTTATCCAAATACTAAGCCCGGCGCTATCATAGAATTAGAATATGATGAAATATATATAGAGCCTCGTTTTTTCGGATCATTTTATATTACGGAGTATTACCCGGTAATAAAAGCTACTTGTATTTTAAAGTGCCCAAATTCAGTTGTAATAAATATTAAAGATTTTAATACCCAAGGTTTAAAAACCACTAAAAATGAAAAACCCTCTAAAAATGAAAATATCTATACGTGGACAATTGACTCTATACCTGCATTTAAATCAGAAGAGAATAGCCCTAATTTTAAGTCGTTAGCAAGTTATTATTTGTTTAATATCAAAGAGTATCAAAATGACAATAAAACGATTCCATTAGTTGGGAGCGTAAACAATTTATATAAATGGTATTCAGATTTAGTAAAAAATTTAAACAAGTCGCCTTCTCCTCAATTGAAACATATAACAGATAGTTTAGTTGCAAATTGTAAATCAGACATTGAAAAAGTAAAAACGATTTATTATTGGGTACAAGATAAGATCGCATATATTGCTTACGAAGACGGGCTTGGTGGATACGTGCCTCGTGAAGCAGATATTATTTGTAAACGTCGTTTTGGAGATTGTAAAGACATGGCAAGTTTATTAAATTCTATGGGCAAGGCGGCTAATCTTCCAATATACTTAACATGGATTGGCACAAGAGATATTCCATATCAATTTAGTGAAGTGCCGGCACCAATGGCAGCAAATCATATGATTGCGGCTTATATCACAAAAGACACCTGTTTATTTTTGGACGCAACCGGCAGGCATCAAGATTTAGGAATACACACATCTTTTATACAAGGTAAAGAAGCAATTGTTGGAATTTCAGAATCTGAATATCAAGTGAAAGTGGTGCCACACATCCCGCACACAAAAAACTATTTGAGTGATAGCGTGAACATAAAACTAGATAACACTACGCTTGTTGGAAATGGTATTTTAAAGCTAGACGGTTATTATAAAGTAAGTATGCAAGGCCGCATCACCGGTAAATCGTATAAAGAACAGTTTGATTATGTTAGCTCTTATTGTCAAAAAGGAAATAATAAGTTTAAATTAGACACATTTATTGTATTAGAAAACGGGAGGGATAAGCCAGTTGAAATAAAGTATGCGTTTAAGATTCCTAACTATATTACTGAAACGAAAACAGAATTATTTATCAACCTGAATTTTGATAAAAATTATATGGCAGAGTATACTACGAAAGACAGAACGGCAGGATTCGAATTTAATTTCGCATTTGAAAAAAAGTTGATTGTTAATCTATTAGTAGATAAAACGCACACAATTAAATACACTCCTGAAAATGTAAATTATAAAAAAGGCAATTTTGAATACATAATCTCCTATACCAATCTTCAGAGTAATGTTATATTTAAAAGTAGTATTAAGTTGAAAAATAAAGACATTTCTACTACTCAATTCGAAGCTTGGAGTGAGTTTTTAAATGAAAAAAATAAAAATAGTAATAAGTCAATTTCTTTAAATAAACTATAATGGTAAAACTTACTTCTAGCTTAAAATGTATAGCAGGCGCTATACTCCTAATGAATGCATCAACATCATTGTCGCAAAATTATTTTTACAAAACATTTACATGGGAAAAACAACCTACCGTTTATAAGCCGAATGAAGTCGAAAAACAATCGGAACTTATGTTGGTAAAGGAATCAACGGTTGTGGAAACTGCTTATGATAAAGACGGGCAAGCCGTTGTTTATGAAACAAAACACCGCATTTATCACGTTAATTCTCAAAAGGGAATCGAACGAATTAATAAAGTATATATTTCTACGAATCAAGTAAATGAAGAAATAGATATAAAAGCGCGCTGTATCACAGCTGATAATAAAATCATCCCATTTAATACGGATAACGTAAAACGCGTTGATAATCTTGAAGATAAGGGGCCTTACACTATTTTTTCTGTAGATGGTGTTGATGTAGGTTGCGACGTAGAATATTATTTTACAAACAAACACGTGTTTTATCCTTATGCTTTTTATAAAATTCAAAACAATTTACCAATAAAGGAATATAATTTTAGCGTCTTAAGCCCATTAAATCTAATTTACGAAACTAAATCGTATAATGGATTATCTCAATTTGTAAAAGATACGACTGATAAAACTAAAAACATACTTCGAATGCAACAGTTGAATTTGCCCGAAGTTGAAGAAGAAGAATATGCAAGTGCAGATGCGAATAAATTTAGTTTTTCGGTGCAATTGGCCTATAATACAGATAAAAGTAGCGCTAAATTTTATACTTGGGAAACCATTGCTAAAGGATATTACAACAGTTTATTTGTTATGGAAAAAAACGAACAAAAATTGGTAGACAAATTATTAGACAAAAATAAAATTGCAAAGTTAGCGACAAATGAAGAAAAAATTTTGGCTCTAGAAAATTTATTAAAATTAGAATACAACATAAGTAATGATAATAACGACATCCCTTTTAATAAAAGCATTGATGACAAGCGACTAAGTGAAACAAATGCCATTCGTATTTATATTGCTGCATTTAAAGCGTTTAATATTCCTTTTGAATTAGTTTTAACGTCAGATAGAATTAAAACAAAATTTGACGGTAAGCATCCTAGTTACTCTTTTTTAAATGACATTCTATTTTATTTCCCAAAAACAAACAAATACACCTCTCCTACAGAAATATCAAGTCGTTTAGATTATCCAAATCCAAATAATACAGCTAACGAAGGATTGTTTATTAAAGAAATTACAATTGGAGATATTGGCGCACCATCTTCTAAAATAAAACCAATTCCCTCAAACGATTATTTAAAATCATTTCATAATCTAATAGTGAAAGCAACCATAAACGCTAATACGTTAATTGCTACGTTAGATGTTGTGCAGACTTTGATGGGATATTCGGCTTATAATATTCAGCCCGTATACGGCCTATTAAATGATGAACAGAAAAAAGAAGTTAATAAAAACTACTATACTATTGCTAAGCCCGATTTAACTAAGAACGTCGTTGTATCTAACATCGATAAAGAATCTATTTTGGTAAAACCCTTTCAAATTGCATACACTCAAGATTTACCCGATGTAATTGAAAGTGCAGGCGATAAGTTTATATTTAAGGTTGGAGAATTAATTGGAGTGCAGTCAGAATTATATCAGGATAAAAAACGCGTATCGGATGGTGATATTTATTTTACACATTCATTAACGCGTATACTTGAAATTACAATTCCCGATAATTATAAAATAACAAATGCAGACGAAATAAAAATCGATAAAAAATGTGTCATTGATGGTAAGGATGCTGCACAGTTTTTAAGTGAATATAAAATAGAAGGGAATAAAATAATTATTACGGCATACGAAGACTACCGCGTTACAAAATATCCTTTGATTAATTTTGATGGATTTAAAAGTGTGATTAATGCAGCAGCTGACTTCAATAAAAAAACATTAGTATTTGAAAAAAAATAAAGTTACTTTTATTTAAACCCTTTTTATGAAGACCTCACTCGTCATATTTTTTTTATGTATTTACACAAGCGTTTTTTCGCAAACAAATTTTTCTAAATTTAATAGCGATGCATATTATTCCTATCAACAAAATGATTTTATTAACGCTATCAAAAACTTTAGTAAAGCGTTGGAATATAAATCAGAAGCATCTAACAGTTATAAAATAGCGGATACTTATATAAACAGAGGTGCTTGCCGATTAATGTTGCAAAATTACGAGAGTGCGCAAGAAGACTTTGATGAAGCCATAAAAATAAAACCTGAATATGTAAAAAGCTATGAAGTTAAGTCAAGTGCGTATCTGAGCTCAAATCAATATCAAAAATCAATTGATTGGGCGGATAAAGGTCTTGAGATAAAACCGAATGATGCTGAGTTAAAGGATAAAAAGGCGGAAGCATTAAGTAAATTAAAAAAATACGACGAAGCGATTAAAGTTTTATTTACAGTTTTAGAAGATAATCCACGAAGTAAAAAGGCGAATAAATATATTGGTCATAACTATCAAATGAAAAAAAACTGGGATAGTGCACTTAAATATTTTTCTATAGCAATCGTTCTTGATCCTCTTGATTACGCGTCTTTTTTTGATAGAGGCATTGCCTTTGGAGAATCTAAAGACACTGTTAATGCTATTAAAGACATTGAACATGCAATGAATTTGGACACCAACGAACGTTGGGTTGGCTATAACAACCTTGGATATTTTATAAAATTAGAGCAAAAAGATTATAATGGAGCTATTAAAATGTTTAACAAGGCAATTAGTTTAAGACCAGAGTTCCCAAACGCTTACAGTAATAGGGGATTTGCAAAATTAAATTTAGGAGACATAAAAGGCGCCTATCAGGATGTGAAAAAATCGTTACTAATAGATAAAAAAAATTCATATGCCTATAAAAATCTGGCACTTATTTATTTAAAGGATGGAAAAAAATCAGATGCTTGTTATAATCTGAAAAAAGCAATAGAATTGGGCTACACACAAGAGTATGATAATGACGCTCAGAATTTATTAAATGAACATTGTAAATAATGCATCGTTGTAAATTTATTGAAGATCAAAGTTTACTTAGTAACTAAAAAATCGTGTAATATCAATACTTTTAAGATGTTTTCTGCAAATTATCTGCAAGGTAAATAGTTATAAAACGTTAGTAAATACGTTATATTACTCTGCATTAAAATTATATTTACTGAGCCTGCCGAAGTACTGCATACATTGGTAAAGGTGCGTTAGGCTTTGCTAAATCGGTGTGAAATCCTAGTTTTTCCGGCGTAGCTGAAGCGTTGTATGTTTGAGGAATTGCGAAACACTCATTTGCGCCAAATTAAAAAACAATAAAAACGTTAATAAAAACGGATTTGGCGATTTAGCTTGTCACGCCTCGGCGTGATTGCTTCTTTTTGATCAAGCAAAAAGAAGGTTAAAAAGATGGCTGAGTTTATGAGGAAACCCTA
>JAYVDU010000527.1:0-2838 GCA_043749245.1 Bacteroidota bacterium
AATAAATCAGGGGGGAGGTCTCCATTAAAAATTAATTACAAATACAATGAGAATAAGGTTTTTGAGCCCTTTTAATTATTTACTCGGTTTATAATGTTAGCCTATATTAACTACCTTAATACTGTTGTAGAATTTGCCTGAATAGTAGGCATAATAATTACATCGTTGATATTAACATGAGCTGGACGAGAAGCCATCCAGTAAATGGTTTCAGCAATATCTTCTGGCTTTAAAGGAACGATGTTTTCATATACTTTTTTAGCACGCTCTTCATCCCCATCAAAACGAACAATACTAAATTCTGTTTCCACCATACCTGGATTAACAGCTGAAACTTTAATGCCGTGTGGCAATAAATCAATACGCATACCTTTGTTTAGCGCGTCTACCGCATGTTTGGTGGCACAATATACATTGCCATTAGCATACACTTCTTTCCCTGCAATAGAGCCCACATTGATAATATGCCCTTTTTTATTGGCGATCATGAGGTTAGCAATTCGTTTACTAACGTATAATAATCCTTTTACATTAGTGTCTATCATGCGCTCCCAGTGATTGATGTTTCCATCTTGAAAACTTGATAAACCTGCCGCTAAGCCAGCATTATTAACTAATACGTCAATGCGTTTAAAATCGTCCGATAAAGTATCGATAGCTGAATTTACTTGGGCTTCGCCCCTTACATCAAAGCATAAATCAATTACTTTAATATTATATGTCGTCTCCAATTCTGCTTTAAATTCAGTTAAACGTTCTTGCCTGCGCCCCGTAATGATAAGGTCGTAGCCGTGTTTAGCGAATTCTATGGCGGTTGATTTTCCTATGCCGGATGTGGCGCCTGTAATAAATGCAATCATCTTTATGTTTTTATAACCAACACATTCGTTGATATTTTGTTTTATGAAGTATGACGTTAAATATAACACATCACCCGTGTATAAATCAAAAAACAGCCAAAAAATTACTACAAAATAAATAACTATATTTATGCAACTCATTTTTAGAAACTTAGAATTGAGTTTTTTATATAAAATCTACTAATATGTCTTGTACAAGCTGCTCCACAGGGAGCGATAATACTACACCTGGCATTCCGAAAGGATGCAACAATAACGGCTCGTGCGGAACGGGTGGCGGTTGTAATAAATTAAATGTGTTTGATTGGTTGGGGAACATGCGTTTGCCCGAAGGACAGGAACCCTGCGATGTGGTTGAAATTCGATTTAAAAATTCGCGTAAGGAGTTTTACCGCAACGTTAATAATTTAACGTTAAATGTGGGTGATATCGTTGCAACAGAATCATCCCCTGGTCATGATATTGGTGTGGTTTCAATCACAGGCGAATTGGTTCGCCTACAATTGAAGAAGAAATCCATGAGTTATGATAGCACAGATATCAAAAAAATATACCGTAAAGCCAAACAACAAGATATTGATAAATGGCGCGAAGCACAAAAGTTAGAGGTTGATACCATGTTTAAGGCTCGTACATTGGCGTTAAAGCTTGGTTTGCAAATGAAAATTTCTGATGTTGAATTCCAAGGCGATAAAAGTAAAGCGGTGTTTTATTATACAGCGGATGGCCGTGTTGATTTTAGAGAGCTTATTAAAGTATTAGCCGATGAGTTTAAAGTACGTATTGAAATGAAACAAATTGGTGCCAGACAAGAAGCGGCGAGGCTTGGTGCCATTGGCTCCTGTGGCAGAGAGTTGTGTTGTTCTACTTGGTTAAATGATTTCAGAACTGTTTCTACATCAGCCGCTCGTTACCAACAATTATCCTTAAATCCTTTGAAATTAGCGGGACAGTGTGGTAAATTGAAATGTTGTTTAAACTATGAGTTGGATAGTTATTTAGATGCGTTGAAAGAATTCCCTGAAATTGATAACCGTCGTTTGGCAACAGAAAAAGGATTTGCATTCCATCAAAAGACAGATATTTTTAAACGTGTGATATGGTGGAGCTATACATCTGAGCCAGATGTGTTTATTCCATTGACCATTGCGCGTACGAAGGAAATTTTTAAATTGAATGCCGAAAATATGAAGCCGGCTGATTTATTAGAGGCTAAATTATATAAAGAAATTGCAGAAGCAAAACAACCGGATTATGAAAATGTAGTTGGGCAAGATTCGTTAACGCGTTTCGATACTAAGAAAAAACCGCAACATAAACCGAAACACAATAATACTAATCGTAAACCAACTCCTAAGGTAGCTTCAGGCGATGCGATTGCTGGCGAAGAGAGAACGGTTAGGCCGCAACAGGAATCTAATCCAAATAAGCCACAGCATAAAAAGCCGGTTCATAATCATCCTCCAAGAGCCAACAATGGCGCTAATGAGCAGACTAAACCGGAACACAAAAAACCAGTTCATAATCATCCACCAAAACCAAGTAATGGAAACGATGAGCAACCAAAACCGCAACATAAAAAGCCAGTTCATAACCACAAACCAAAACCAAAAAATGATAACCCGCCTCAAGCATAACGTTTTCACACTCGTTATTTTTAGTACGCTATTATTACTGATGATAGGGTGTGGGCGAAATGTGCTACTTAGTAAATATACGACGTTGCCCGAAGAAGGATGGAAGACGGACAATAAGCTAACGTTTGAAGTAGACATTAAAGACAATACGCCATACCACAATATTTTTTTAACGGTGAGGCACGCAGATTCGTACCCTTTCAGTAATTTATTTGTGTTTTTAACAACGACTTATCCTGACGGTAAAAAATCTGTTGACACGTTGGAGTGTGTATTAGCCAATAAAAAGGGCGAATGGCAAGGAGATGGTGCCGGTGATATTTGGGATAATAAAATTCCTA
>JAYVDU010000528.1:0-9411 GCA_043749245.1 Bacteroidota bacterium
CTCGCCTCGTTCCGCTACGCTCCACTTCGGCGAGGACTATTATTGTCGTTCTTCTAACTGTTTACACAATCTACTTTATACTCCCATAAAAAAAGAGGCTGTCCTCCAACTTTTGGGAACAGCCTCTTTTTTTATAAATCATTTTTGTCTAATTTTTGCGCTCCCTCAACTGCACCATCTTTTGCTCGATCAATTCCTTCTTCAATTGCTTGTTTTGTTCCATAACCAGGTTTTAAGTTATTATCGATTGCATCTTCAAGTTTACCACCTAGATACTCGGTAGTTAATCTTGTTGCTGCTGTTCTGTATTTTCCGTCTTCTATGTCTCGTGCTGTTTCTCCTATTAATATTACAGCGTCTAGTGCTTTAGATACTTGACCTAATACAGGTACTTTACCTACCACGTCAGAAATTTGGTGCGCTGCTTTAAAGACTTTATCTTGTCCCTCTCTTCCTTCTAATGTTGCATTATCCATATTTCCTTTTTTACTACTTACATATTGATCTGCTTTCTTCAAAGCTGAATTAACATCATCCATAAAACTGTAAGATGGTTGTATAACAACTTCATCCATGTATTGGTTATTAGCTGGGTCTCCTACATCCCAACTATGTGTTGATGGACTTTCATAAAAAAATCTTTCTAAAATAATGGTTTCATGTCCTGTACCTCTTCGTCCTTGCCTTTCTAATTCTTGAACATCACCCACTTCGAGAATAGCTTTAGTTTTGCCATCTATAACAATTGTTTGGTTTGATTTTTCAGCACCATCTAAATCAACATTTCTTATCACATCATTTTCAGCAAAGCAATAAGTGCTATTCCAAGGGTATTCTTTTGATAATGGGTCAACGCTTAAGAACCGTCCTAAAGAAGGATTATAAATTCTTAAACCATAATCTTGCGTACCGCTACCTGTCCCAACAACCTCGTTATCATTCTCCTTGCCATTGAAGCCGTAGCTATACTGCTCTGTGCGTTTAGAAAACAAACTAAGGTCGGATGTCTGAGAACTGTTATACAAAACATTAATATTACTATAAGAAGTATTATTTTGTAAACTGAATCTCATCTAAATCAAAGATAATAAAAAAAGAGAAACTGTTAAATTTCTCTTCGCTTATATTAAACCAACCTATGAAAAAATTATATTGAAAAAAGATAATCAGAAAGCATTTCAGCTTTAGAAAATTTAAAAATAGGGACTTGCTCAAATTTTCGTTCAGTTACGTTTTGCGTTTGTGCTACTATTTGAAGCATATTAATTACTTCTTCATTTGCATTTACTATTTGAATTCTTGCATTTTGATTTTGTTCAAAATCAGTTTTTAATTTATAAAACTGGTCGGCATAAGAACGTGACATGAATTCAACGTTTGCAAAATCGAATTCAATATTATTTTGACTTCCTTTTATATTACTAAATAAGGAAATAACGGCTTCTCTACTTATCAAAAAGTTTTTAGCTTTTTCTGAAACAACTATTTTTTGAACTAAATTCATTTCTTTTGTTTATCAAAGTTAGTAATTAAATATGTTTTACGCAAATTAGACATAAAGGTTACTCGGTATATTTATAAAAATCGAAGTCATTGTTTGGAATAGTAGGAATCCTAAGGGCGACAATACATCCCTGAAAACAGGCATTTTCAGGTAATGCGATAATACCTTGTTTCTCAAAATTTTGATAAAACATAGCATTTCCTGAATATAGGAAAAACTTCCCTTTTAAACCTTCAGTAAGCATTTTTCTACTAGTCGAAATACCAAACCCACGACTCACAGCTTGATTTTTTGTTGATTTCCCTTTGATGGCAAACTCAATAGCCTCCTCGTGAGAATTTGGATTTGCTTTACCACTATCTATATAAGTCTGCTTAATTCCTTTACCAAAATCTGCAATACAAATATCCATATAATTTTTTGTCGGATAAAATTGTGCAAATAATATTCCTTTTTCTGAGCCTGAGTGGTCGGCAATGTTATTAGTTAATTCATCAATTAAATAATAAATCGCTTTTAATAAATTACCCGTGAGTTTTAATTGTTTTCTTAATATGGTACTTATTGCTGATAAAACATTTTCTCTTAAAGTTGATTCAATATTGGTCGCTGTTGTTGGAAAAAGAACCAAAGGAATAAATGTTTTTAAATGATATTCCTCTAATTTAGAATTCATTTCAGCTGATGTCATTCCGTCAAAGTTATACCCTTCAGGAAAATGAATAGCATCAAAATAACTTAGTACAGAAATATTTTTATTAAAAATTAATTCAACATTTTTGCCTTGTCTTTTTAAAGAATTTGAAATTGCAACCACTCCACCTATAACAAAAGGTGATATGAATTTAGATTCTGAAAAGTCAAAACATACTTCAGTTGGATTAGCCTCATTAATTTGAATAAGCAATCCAAACAAATAATTCAATGGCTCACCAAAATTATCAGAAAATCTATGTTGTATTTTTATGTTCAAGTACTTAATTTTTTATTGTAAATATATAAGATTAACCTTTTTTATACTATGCTTAAAATCATTTATCATCAGATGACATAGCAAATTTCCTTTTAATTTTTTTTATTTCATAATTAAAGATACATAATATATGGCAGTTATTACAACATTGGGAGTCTCTTAATATTACTCATTTCTAGTTAATCCTGAGACTAGAAACCCTAAAGTGATTGCCCCGAATAAAGCCTCTAATCCAGAGAATAATTTTAAAAAACCAGTAGTGCTTATATCACCATAGCCAAGAGTTGTAAACGTTACAACACTAAAATATTCCGTGTTAAATAAAACTTTATAATAAGATTTTCCCATTAAAATATTGTTGCCGAAATTCTCAGGAAAAAAAGAATAAAACAACCCAAATATAAGAACTGTGACAATTGTTATTCCTATTAATCTTTTGGGTTTTTGTCCATATCCCCAATAAGCCTTATCTAAATACATAAGTGCTTTTGTAAATCTCTTTTTCTTACTTCTAATAAAATCAAATTCAGCTATTTTTAAAGATTGGGCTAATGGCTTATTTCCAGACTCCCTTGCACTCTTTGAAAGAGAGCGATATGTTTTTTCAAAATTCTCATCATGAATAACCCCTTTATGATGAATATCTATATCATCAATTTCACTATTTGTAAAAGTTGGATTAAAAAGTCCTCCAAAAATTCTCAAACTTGATAATTTCGTATCAATTATATTTCCCGATGTTTCGCTAGTAATAAAATCCCATTGTTGAATATTAGAGTTTTTAACCTGAATATTTGAAATAGAACAATTCTCAAAATCCAAGTTAGGCATTTGAAGTTCATTACATTTTAGGTTATCAACCGAACAATGCGAAAAAGATAAGTTACCCATTTCTCCAAAATATATAGTCCCATGTAATTCAAGACCTGATGCGTTAACAAATTCAAGTTTTTTACCTCTTAATAGAATACCAATGCCATTTCTTGGAGGCTGAATCCCACCCATTTTTAAAAGTTTAAAATTATGATTGAGATACACTTGTTCATCAGGTTTATTTGGATTATATCTATGGAAAGTATTAATAAAATTAAATTTACCTCCATTTAATAGAACCCAATCATAATATGAAACAAAGCTTTTTATATACTCATGAATAATTAATTCTCCATTACCTTCCTCTGATATTTTTCCGCTGTAAAAATGCCAAACTTGAAAAAGGGCTTTACCTTTATATGTCGTTTTTACCAAATGCTTTTTTTTAATGTCAGAGTATGGCTGATTTTCAACGAGTGAGTTCTTCTTAAACCATTTTTTCTTTTCTGTAAATGGTTTACTTGAAATGAAATCAGAAATATATCCACTTAATAATTCTTCATCCGTTAATTGTTGCTCATCCATCCATTTCGTAAAATCGGATTGGTTAGCTTTAAAATTTTTAAGCAAATGCGGATAATCATATTTTCGTCTCCATTCATCAAACGGATACTGTGGTAATAACCAAAGGTCTTCAACAGTAAGTTCAGAGTGATTTAATATTTCATTTGCGAGTTCTAAATCTGAAATATCGAATCCTCTTTTATTGTAAATTTCACTAACTATTGACATAATAATATTATTTTGGTCTAATACAAAAATACAAGAATTTACCTATATCGGGAACCATTTATTCATCAACTCTCTCTGCTCCTCAATTGAGGTTTGACGGTATTTAACAGTTGTCGAAATCCATTTTTGCCCTGACATCAGCTGAACCTGCTCTAGTGGTATTTTCTTCTCATTTAGCCAATTAGCAATGACCGATTGGCGGATATTTGAAGGTGTTAAATTTCTATCAGGAAACAATCCTTTTAAAGTGGATACCAAATAATGAATATCATCTACCGAAATACGAGTGCCAAGTTTACCTATTACAAAAGCGTTGGTCGGGATAGTATCTCTGTGTAAACTTACTCTTCCTTCTTTTAAATAAGTATCAAATAAACGGTATTGTTTATTTACTAGTTCAATATGACGTTGTCCAATTCTTCGGCTTGCCTTAATGAAAATTAAACCGTTATCTAAATCTACATGGCTTAAATTAAGATTAGATATTTCCGCAGAATTTAATCCTTGATAAATAAGTAAAGACAGTATCACTCGGTTGCGTTGTTTTAAATCTTCGTAACGCTCCTCTCTATTTAATAAGGCTTCTAATTCTTTACTGCTAAATAAGTCTTGGTGGATGACTTCCTTTCTACGCTGATTACGAATATTAAAATTCTTGCAAGGATGGTCATCCCTTAATCCAATCTCAACTAAATAATCGTAGTATTTTTTTATCCCATTTAACAAGTAAGTTTTTGTATTTCCATTCTGATAATCGGCTGATTTGGAATTCAAATACTGAACAACATCCTTATACGTAAAGAACTCGGGTTTCGGGTTATCAGTTAAAAATATCTTATTGGCAAACACATAACTTTTAACCGTTAATTTTGTATGCCCTGATTTATGAAGGTATCTTTCAAAGCTGATAATAGGCTGTTGTTTCATAATTTATTTACTGAAATTGTTGTTGAATATTTAATCGTTGTTTCCTGCGCTTAGAATAAAGGTGGGCTGTATCAATTTCCGAATGCCCTAATAATCCCTGTACAAATTCAATGTTCGCTCCTTTATCAATCAAATGTGTGGCGATGGAATGTCGTAAACAATGAAGGGTGATTTCTTTTCGCATCAATTCGTTATTATGTGTGCGAATAATAATTTCTTTTAAGCGGTCATTAAATTTATCACCCTGCATCCGATTGCCCTGATTATTAATAAAAAAGGAAGGCGACTCTTCAAAATTATTTTGTGAAAAATACTTGGCTCTTTCATAAATCAAATATTCTTTCAAATCCTTAATCACATTATTTGACAGTGGCACGGTTCGGGATTTACTATTCTTACCTTGTCTCACTAATAGCATTCCCTTGTGCAATAAAATGTCTGTTGTATTCAAGTTTTGAATTTCTGTTCTCCGTAATCCGCAACCATAAGCAATGGAAAGTAATGCTCGGTCTCTTTTATTTTCACAGGCATCGTATAATTGTTTAATTTCTTCTACAGTACAAATATTTCGCTCTTTACCTTTACCAAATTGAAACTTCGGTAAGCGTGCGGGAGAACTTTGTATTTCGTTTGTTTCTAAAAGGTAATCGAAAAATAAACGAAGTGCGTATAAATGATGTCGTATCATTGAGTCGCTCAAACCACCTTCTTTTCTTTGGTTCGGACGTTCCCTTATATATTCATAATACGCAATTATCTCGCTGGCTTTTATTTGCTGAATAGTCACAAAGCCTTTGGCTTCAATAAAAAATAAAAACTCTCTCGTGCAAGCCTGTATCATTTTTCCTCTGCCCTGCCGATAATTCCTCGTTAATATAAATACATTAAAGTCCTTGTAAAGTGACTCAAAATATTTGTTGTGTAATGGTAAGCCTAGCATAACGGTTTAATATTTTTCATTTATAATTTAGCATTCAACATTTATAATTTCTATTCCCCATACAATACACACTCTTGAACCAATGAACCACTAGCCTGTGTTCCCCTACTGTTGGGCATCGTGGTGGTTCACATCAATTGAACCACCAAGAACCACTTCTTTTGTAGTTGCATTCAGTTTTTCTAATTGTTCATTCAGTCCGCTTTTAATTTTTTCACGGATAGTTTCCATGTTGTCCCAATAAACAATTTTATACTTGAATCCTCTATTTGCATAACCGCCTGTTTTTTGCACGTATTCCAATAGTTCCAAATCTTCCATATATCGGAAGCATTGAGATTTACTAGCGTTCAATGCCAAGCGGATTTCTCGTTGTGTGAAGACTGTCTCGTCTTGTGGTTTGCCTGTTTGTTTGGATAATTCTTTTACGATTAGTTTCATTCTATCAAAAAATTGACGGAGCGAACTATCGAGGTCATCCACTTTTAACATAATAGCGTCGAACAAAATATCACAAGCGATTTTTAAGTCTTCAGGCTCGGCAACCAAACGTCCCTGTTCATCTTTTTTTCGTTGGTATTGATGCAGTAAGGTTATTTGTTTAACAAAGGCTTGGTAATGACTATTTAATCTTCGGAGCATTTTTGCTTCCAATGGCAAGAATATTTTATCAGCGTAATGATTAATCACCTCCAATGGTTTTATACAGCGGATGCAGTTTTGCAAAAACTCTTTTGTTTTCTGCTCTTCTCGCTTATCAATTAAGCCTGCCAAGCGTTTATTTTGATGTTCGATAATACGCATGGTTTGTTCATCGGATTCATCTACGCCAATTACGATGCTTCTGCCCATGTTATCGTAGTAAATTTCTGCTTTGGTTGTTGCTAGTAAACTAGCAAAATGGCTACGTACTACTTTTACGGTGGAGATAATATTTCCTGCTCGGTCTTTATAAGTAGTGCTTGAACTTATATTTCCTGCTGATTGTAATTCCCTGAAAGCGTATTGTGCTTCTTCATCTAAGCCACCAAAATCTTGGATAAGCATGAGCTTGTCTACCAACTCATCCTTATTATAATGATAAAAAGATTTACTTGTTACCCTTGTCATACTCATAACGTCTTCAGGCGGTAAGCATTGCCCGATGACGTTTATAATATGGGACTTTCCACTTCCCGAACTGCCCTGAACCAAAGCGTGTAAGGGGTCGCTCATTTTATAAGTAGAAGCGATTACAAAGATTAATTTTCGAGTTCGCTCTTCTCCAACTAATCCTGCTTTTTCTATTAGCTTATCAAAGGCATCCATTAAGTTCGGTTGCATTAAAAACTCTTTACAAGTGATTTGGTTTTCAGGAGATACAGGTGCGTATTGTTTGCTTGATTTAAAAACGGCTTTACTCTGCTCGTATTGTTTTTCACGATACTGTTCTAATAAATCTGTCAGCAATAAAAATTCTGCTTCTACTACTTCAGGGCGTTGATGGAACAACTCTGCTAATTGAACTGTATAGCTTCTTAAAAAATCTCGTTCGTACAAATCAATTTTTACTCGTTCTTTTTTACCGTAATACAAATCTTCAATCATGAGCGTAATTCTCATCGCTGATAAATCCTGCGTGAGTGAGCCTAAAACATAGTAATGGTTAAACTCAGTTTTGAATAAAAGTTTGTTCTCATGGATGATTTCGAGTTTACCTATTCCATCCGAAAGAGATACTTCTAAATTTGCATCATTATTTTCAGTTTCAGGATTGGTCGTGTTGGAATCTTCATTTTTCAAAAAATGACTCGTCTTATTAACCCAATCTTCCTCTTCAGGAATAATGGTATGTGAAACAGGAACAGCAACATTTATTTGTGCAATCGATTCTACTTCTTCAAATTCAGACTCTGCGTTTTGTATAATATTCATGATACCAATGCTCCCGTGTTGCTGAAAGATGTCGTTCAAACTTTCGCCTGATTTTAGCTCCGCTTTTTTAATTGGTACTTTGCCTATAATATCTTTTAGTTCTCTGACTGAATTTCCCATTTTATTTTTTAGTTCTAATTTGTATTACTTCGCTCAAGTTTTTTAATCCTTGAATTACTTGAACGTGTTGTTCTAAAAACACACCATCATATAATGCCATGACCGCTTCTCTGTTATCCAATACTTTCGCTTCCATTAGCGTAGCACAATCCACGATGTTATCCGTGATATATAATTTTTTAGTTTGCTCATGCGGATACGCAGGATATAAACCATCATGATTTAAAAACGCTGTTTTATTATTTTTTAATCCAATCGCATAAAAATTAACGATGTCATTCTTTACATTTCGTAGCGGAAACATCACTGAGAAATTTCCAAAAACCGTATAAGGTATTGAATCGCAATTTGTACCAACGTTTGATTTTTTCATAAAACCAATACGCTCCAACGCTTCTTTAAATTCTTTTTCTTTGCGATGATGCAATTGCCCTGAATTAAAACAAGCCATTGTTTGCTCGGCATTCAATTGCTTTTGCCTTAGCCACTCTCTCGCCTGTTTACTTTTGCCCACTCGCAAACCATTACTGGCGTAATTATATACAAGCGATAAAAGTTCAATTTCTGTTTTGTCATCCCAATTGGTTATTACTTCGTTAGTTTTAGCTTCCATTACTTTTATGTTTATCGTTTACAATGCATCTTTACCCACCACAGCTAAAGACGCATCGTTCGGACAAACATCCGTACAGCTTTTAGAACACGCAACTAATCTTCGAGAATAATCTGCCCACCACAAGCAGATAAATAATAGAAACGATTAGCACACGTGACATTAAAATGTCATTGCGATTTTTCAATAAATAAAAATTGGATTGCGTTATTAATTTTTGCCTTATCTAGGCGATTGATTGCTATCCGATTGTACTTTTGTTAATCGGAGACAAACGTAAAACTAATTTTTAGCGATGCTTTTAAGTTGAGAGCTAAAGGACACTTAAAGTCACTTTATGGTTCTTAAATGCTAGTTTAATGAAGTAATATTATCTTTGATAATAATAAAAATGCTTACTTTTAATGTATTAACAAGCCAATAATCAATAAAACTAATTTGAAAAATTATGTGGAACCCATTTAAGAAAAATAAAAGTAAGAAATTCTTAAAAAAATCTTTACCTGAATTAAAGGATAAAACTAGAGTTTTAATGATTGATGATGAAGAAACAAGCTTAGTAGAATCCTTAAAGAGTGAGGGATGGCACATAAAGTATATGGCAGACCTTGATAAATATACTAACACAGACCTTAAAGATGCACATATAGTTTGTGTAGATATAAAAGGAGTTGGGAAAAAATTGAATATTAAAGAGGAGGGATTAGGATTGGTTCGAAATCATTAGCGTCCGAAATAAAATTACAATAAAAGGGAGTTACTAAAGATTAGTAATCTCCCTTTTTTTATGGAGATTTGTTTTTCTTACCAATCAA
>JAYVDU010000529.1:0-9392 GCA_043749245.1 Bacteroidota bacterium
GATGCCACACCTTCGTTACTATAAGCAAAGGCATCTGTATCTGTGCCAGTACTGCGACTCGCCGCTTGACGCTGAAAATCAATTTTGTTTTTTGTAGCAGCATCAATAATTAATTTCAATAAATTATTTTGTACCGCCGGTCCGTATGATAACACAGGGCCTTTGCCGCAAGCTAAATCACCACTGGCAATTTTATTCATCATGGGCGTTTGAGTATCATGGCAAACGTCTGTAATGATAGCCGCATTAGGCTTGATGCGATGTGCAATCATCGTTGCTCCGTTAAGGCCAACTTCTTCTTGCACTGCATTTACAATATATAATCCAAAAGGTAATTTTGTTTTTGATTCTTTTAATAAGCGAGCTACTTCAGCAATCATAAAACCACCAACTCTATTATCCAACGCCCTGCCTACAAAATAACGGTTGTTCAATTCCATAAATTCATCTTCGTAGGTTACTACACAACCTACATGAACACCTAATTCTTCTACTTCTTTATCAGATTTACAACCTAAGTCTAAAAAAATATTTTTTAGAGTCGGCGTTTCCTCTTTAGCTGCATCACGCACATGTATAGCAGGCCAGCCAAACACCGCTCTTACAATGCCTTTGTCGGTGTGAATATTAACACGTTTTGAAGGTGCAATTTGATGATCACTTCCGCCATTACGACGTAAATAAATAAAACCATCTTTAGTAATGTAATGCACAAAATAAGAAATCTCATCAGCATGTGCTTCTATCACTACCTTATAGGGAGCTTCCGGATTAATAACGCCAACAGCCGTTCCGTAAGTATCCACAAAATATCCGTCGATATAAGGTGTAATATAATTTAACCATAGTTTTTGACCAGCAGTTTCAAAACCAGTTGGTGATGGATTATTCAAATAATCTTTTAGGAAGTTTAAAGAATTTTGGTTGAAAATACTTTTTTCTTTTTTAGTTGTTTTCTTAGCCATAATAGGTATGTTATAGACTTTAAATATAAAAAAAATCTGGCATAAAATGACGTAAAAAAACTATATTTGCCACAATGATGAATAGTTCTGTTATAGAGATATATACTGATGGTGCCTGTAGCGGAAACCCTGGTACTGGCGGGTTTGGGATTGTGATGAAATATAAAGAACAGCGTAAGGAGTTAGCTTATGGTTTTAAATTAACTACTAATAACCGCATGGAACTTATTGCGGTTATTGTTGCGTTAGAATCTTTGAAAAAAGAAAATTCAGATGTGGTAGTCTATTCGGATAGTAAATACGTGATAGATGCCATTAATTTAGGATGGGTTTATAATTGGGTAAAAAAAGATTTTAAAGACAAAGCGAATGCTGATTTATGGAAACGTTTTTTAGTGGTTCACAAAAAACACCATATTAAATTCATGTGGGTTAAAGGCCACGCATCTAATAAAGAAAATAACCGTTGCGATGAATTAGCCGTAGTTGCTAGTAAAAGCAAGCATCTATTAATTGATGAGGGTTATGAGAATTCTAAAAAAATAAAGAATTAGTTATTATCGCAAGGCTATATAAAAAATTTAGTAATCTGTTTTCTTTTTCTATCTTTTTTCCATAGATGAAAAAGAAATAATCACGCCTTGGCGTGACTATTCAAAAATATGCTCCAAGTTCCTCTCGGAATTCTACGAATTTTACGCTCCGCTAAATTCTTGAATTCTCGGTTCACCCCATCTCTGTCCGCATTTTTGACAGCCCTACGCTCTTATTCTATTCTAAATCTTCTTAAATATTTGTCCGTTCCGTAGTTAAAAACGTTATCTGTTTTCATTTTTTTAACTAACTTTTCAGTTTAGTCTACAACATATAATCATTAGAAAAAAACTTTGATTTACGTTCTTCTAAAATTTCTGCCATCATTTTTTTATTCAATTCCACATCTTTTATAGCAACCATTGTTCTTATCGAAAACACGCGCAAGGCATCAAATACGCTCAAGGTGCCTTCTGCCGAATCTTTTCGTCCGTTAAACGGAAAAACATCGGGACTACGTTGACATTGGCAATTGATATTAACACGGCAAACCTGATTAACCAAAGGGTCTATCAATTCTGCTAATTGCGAAGAGTTTGTTCCAAAAATACTAACTTGTTGTCCGAAGTTAGAATCTACCATATATTGAATGGGTTCAGATATATTTTTAAAAGATAAGATAGGAACTACTGGCGCAAATTGCTCTTCTGAATAAATGCGCATCTCAGGATTAACGGGGTAAAGCACGGCAGGGCAAAAGAAGGATTCGTTAGAAACGCCGCCATTTTCATTGATGATCTTAGCACCATGTTTTACTGCATCTGCAATTAATTCGTTAATATAAAGAGGCTTATCCATTTCGGGCAGAGGGGTAATCATCACGCCATCTTCCCATGGCATTCCCATTTTTAATTGCTCTACTTTTTCAACAAAGCGCTTATTGAAATCATCAACAATACTTTCATGTACAAATATAATTTTAAGAGCCGTGCAACGTTGTCCGTTAAATGATAAGCTCCCTGAAATACATTCATTCACTGCTAATTCTATATCGGCATCTTTTAACACAATGGCCGGATTCTTTGCTTCTAAGCCCATTACGGAGCGCAGTCGGTTTGGTTTGGGATGCGCTTTCTTTAATACATTTCCTGTTTTACTGGAGCCAATAAATGAAAATACATCAATGCCACCATGTTCCATTAATTTCATGGCCGTATCTTTTCCGTGACCGTAAATAACATTTATAACTCCTTTTGGAAAACATTCTTTAAAGGCATTTAATAAAGGATGCACTAATAAAATACCATATTTGGCGGGTTTAAAAATAACCACATTACCCATAATCAATGCAGGAATCAATAAGGCAAACGTCTCATTTAACGGGTAGTTATAAGGACCCATACATAAGGTCACGCCAAGCGGCCCTCTTCTTATTTGAGCATAGATGTCATTTTTCTTTTCAATTTTGGAACTATCTCTATCTAAATTTTTAAGTGCTTCAATGGTGTCATAAATATATTCAACCGTTCTGTCAAATTCTTTTTCAGAATCTTTTAATGATTTTCCAATTTCCCACATCAGATATTTAACGATGATGGATCGTTGTTCTTTCATTTGTTTTGTAAACAACAACATGTGCTCAATACGATTTTTAACAGGCATTGTAGGCCATTCGCCTCTTCCTAGGTTATATGCTTTTTGTGCAGATGCTAATGCTTCTAAAGATTCTTTCTCTCCTAATAAAGGATAAGAACCCAAACGCTTACGCACTAATACATCGTTTTCTTTTATAAAAACGGGCGAAAATATATCCTGTACATGACCGTCCCATTCTTTAAGTTCTCCATCAAGCAAATATAAACGTTGCTCATGTTGCTCCGTAATATCCATATTTGAAGAGATTTCAGTGTTTGAAGGAAAAATATTTTGGATTTTATTTAAGTGATTCATGGTATTATAATTTAAGAATTAAACCTGATGATTAAATGTAAGACATTAAAAATTACAATGCAATGGTATTCGCCACACTCAGTATTATTTCTTTATTAATTGTTGTAAATGCGGGAATATCAATGTTTTTAATGGTTGGGGCGTAATTGCTAATTGACTCTTTTACTTCGGCATTAAAATCTCCATTAAAAATGAAAGCTTTAATTTTAAAATTATGTTTCAATAAATAATCAATAGTTAATATCGAATGATTGATGCAACCCAAATAATTGGAGATTACTAAGATGATTTCACAATCCAGCTTCTTAGCTAAATCAATCACATAATGCTTGTTGTTTATAGGAACCATTAGACCTCCGGCACCTTCAATAATTAAATTATTAGTAGCTTCGACTCCGCTCAGCCTGACAGGTAATTGTATGTTTTCTAATTCAATTGTAACCCCATCTATTTTAGCAGCCATGTGGGGCGACAAAGGTTCTTTTAATAAATAGGCTTCAGGATGTATAATCGTTTTTGTGTTAGAGATTAATTCTTTAACAGTAGTTGAGTCCAATCCTTCAATAGTACCACTTTGTATGGGTTTCCAATAATCAGCTTTTAAAGCTTCGGTTAAAATAGCTGATACGATTGTTTTGCCAACGTTAGTGCCTATGCCTGTAATAAAATAACGGTTCTTCGACATTTTTAGTGAGGTTGGGTTAAATAAATTAACGCATACTTTGGTAGTGGTGCGGTTGGTTTGGCGAAAAGGAGCGATGTACAGATTTTTCTGGTGGCGTTGCGAAGGCTCTTTGAGCGAAGAAAAAATGGATATGGCTTTTCGCCTTGACTTTTGTATCTTTTGGTCAAGCAAAAGATAATAAAAAAATAATACCGATAGCTATCGGTACCATTGTTTTTAATGAAGAGTCTAAAATAATTCATGGTTGGTTAAATAATGTTATGTATTTAGCTTTGATATCTTCAATATTTAATTCCGTATTTATAAAGTTAATACAATTTTTACTCATCGCTTGAAAGCCTTCATTATCAAGCTGAATCAATTGTTGTATAGCTTCGGTAAACTTTTCTTTATGAGTCAAAGAAATGTCAAAACCGACTAGTTTTATTTCTAATTCCCGCCAAGGTGTATTATCAGATATGATCACAGGGCGTCCTTGCAAAAAGGTTTCTACGATTACATGTCCGAAATTTTCGGTTTGAGTAGGTAATAATAAGGCATGATAAGCGCTCAATGTTTTACCTATTTCTGTTGGTAGCAAAACACCTTTGTAGTTACAGGTCACATTTTTAGGTAAGGTTTTGATTTTTGCTTCACATAAGTTCCAATAATCAATCTCCTCTTTAGGGCCATATATATCAAAGGTTACAGGGTATTTAGTAATATCTTTTAAAACATCAATGGCAACATCTAAATTTTTGATACCTAAAATTCGTGCGATGAAACATAATTTTAATTCACCTGATTTTTTTTCAATAATTGTAATCGCTTCAGATGTGTGAGGTAAATTAGTGATTTCTGTTAACTTAACAGAAGAGCCAATATGTTTTTTTATATCTAATGTTTCTTGTGGTGAAGTTGATTGCCAATGTATATTTTTAAATAACCCAAACAAATTAGTATAAATAAAAAATAATTTCTTTTTAAGAGGCTTCACCAGTAATGCACTGCTACCAAACATTCCGCGAGGTGCTAATATAATCGGCGCTTTAATTTTATCTTGTTGTTTCCATTTTAATGGATTGATGGTGAAATGTTTTGAAAACAAACTATTCAAATAAATAACATCGTGCGGTGTTGTTTGAATGACATTCAGTACAAATTCAGGCGTTAAATTAGTTTGACTAATATAAAAAACCGATCTGCCATCAAAGGTTGTCCAGCAATTAGAGGTAATGGTTTTGTAAGGTTCGTTCGCTTTAAAATCTCTGTCAGTTGTAATAATTTTAAAATTAAACTCAGCTTGTAAATGCTTGGTTAGCGTGGCAATAGACTGTATCGGCCCTCCCGCTAAGCAACCAGGCAAAAACCAATCGCTTAAAATTAATATGGTTTTTTTAGCACTCAATTTGATGTGTGTTTATCCAGTTATTTAAAACAACTAAGTGCCAAATTCTACTCCATGTTATTTTTGGATCGTTATTTAAAAAGCGATTCCAAATAATTAATATAGCGTCTCTGTTTACAAATGAACGTTTAGAAAACTGAATAATATTATCTTCACAAAACTCTCTCAAATCGCCTTTTAACCAGTCTTTCCAAGGCAATGTAAATCCCATTTTAGGGCGATTAACAATTTCATTTGGTAATAAATCACCTAAAGAATCTGTTAATAATTTTTTAGGAGTATGAGGAAATTTGTATTCATCCTTCACGCCCAGCGCAAACTCTACCAATTGATAATCTAAAAAAGGCACACGTACTTCTAATGCCACAGCCATGCTCATTTGGTCAGCATCGCGCAATAACACATTTTGCATATATGTTTCAATTTCATATAACGATACTCTACTAAGTATATGTTGTTTATCTGTGGTAGTGTTTTTTATAACGTTAAAAATAAAATTAGAATCGTTGTATTTTTTTTTAAGTAATGATTGATAATCTGTTTGATTAAATAATTTACGATTAATAGGGTAAGCCTGATATCCGTTAATGCTATTCAATGCAAGTATTTCGGCTGTTTTATCGCCTTGTACCGATTTCTTTTTCGTACTAATAAATTTACCTACTAATCCTTTAGCGGGAATAATATTTAGCCAAGCTTTTTTTTCGAGTTCGTAAAAACGTTTAAATATATCATAACCCGCAAATAATTCATCACCACCCAAACCCGAAAGAGCCATTGTAATACCTGCTTGTTTAGTGGCTTTGGAAACAATATAACTATTGGGGCCATCACCACTTGGATGATCAATAGCAGACAATGCTTCCGGTAGTTGATTTAAAAAGTCAGCGGGTGTTAATTTAATTTCGTGATGTTGTGTATTAAACTTTTGCGCAATTTGTTTGGCATATTTTGCTTCAGAAAACTCACCTTCATCAAAACTCACATTGAAGGTTTGTATTTTTTCAGATGATACCTTACTCATTAAGCCTACTATCGCACTACTATCAATGCCACCTGATAAAAAAGCACCAAATGGAACATCGGCAACCAAACGTCTTTCGACAGATGCTGTTAATAATTCATTTACTTTTTGACAGGTTTCTTTATAGGATAAATCTTGTTTAGACTTTGTGTAGTCATTGATATTCCAATATTGAGAAATAGTTAAATTATTTTGATGTAATTCCAAAAAATTTCCAGGCATTAATACCTTCACATCCTGTAACATCGTATTAGGAGCGAGAACTGTCGCATATTGTATGTATTCAGCAACAGATGAAGGATTAATTTTTTTATCAACGATACCCGAATAAATTAATGCTCTAATTTCTGATGCGAAAACTAAGGTGTTGTTTTTGTATTGATAATACAAGGGTTTTACACCTAGGCGATCGCGAGCAATTAATAGTTTTTGTTCGACGGTATCCCAAATAGCAAAGGCAAACATACCATTGAAACGTTTCATGCAGTTATTGCCCCAACGTAGGTATGATGCTAAAATAACTTCTGTATCAGTATTTGTTTTAAAGATATAGGGAATATTTTTTGAGCCATGTTCTGCTCGTTGTAATTCAAACTTTAAATCTTTGTAATTATATAATTCGCCATTGTAAATGAGGATGTATCGTCCATCTTGAGAAATAAAGGGTTGATTACCTGCTTCCGATAAATCAATAATTGATAAACGACGATGTCCAAAAAAACAATGTTCGTCATTCCATAAGCCCTGTGAATTTGGCCCGCGATGCGCAATGGCATCTGTCATTTTTTGTATAGCTGGTTGGTAAACGCTTGAGTTTAAATTATTACCAACGATGCCGGTTATACCACACATATCAAATTATAATCCTATGGAAGTTAAATATTTTTTATCAGCAATCATTCGTTTAATGCCTTCTTCAATCGATATTAAATCTCTGTTTAATATCTCCTTCATTTTACTGTTGTCTGGCTGACGACGTGTCATATCACCTTCTTTTAAAGGCGCTAAGTGAATGATGTTAGATTTACTGTTGGTTAATTTTATGATTAATTGAGCTAATTCCAGTACGGTCATTAATTTTTCACTACCAATATTGATCACATCGTTTTCCAATAAATTATCTTTCATGATTTTCACGCAAGTATCCACAGTATCGTCAACATATGTAAAGGTGCGGGTTTGAGAGCCATCTCCGTAAATGGTAATGTCCTGATTTTTAAGCGCAAGTGAAATAAAACGAGACACTACAAATTCAGTACTTTGATTGGGGCCGTATGTATTAAAAAATCTAAAAATTGTATAAGGTAATCCGAACTCTTGTTGATAGCTTCTAAAAAAACATTCGCCAACATTTTTCACAACAGCATAAGGTACTCGTGAGTTAAGAGGGGTGCGGTGTTCGTGTTGAGGCAATTCTACGGGCTCGCCATATACCTCTGATGATGATGAAAAAAATACTTGTTTTACCGAAGTGTTTTTAGATAAATTTAAAACATGTTGTATGCCATGTATGTCATTCAACACGCTCACTGGATTTTCTTGTGTGCGTATAACACCCACTACTGCTGCAAAATGGAACACATAATCAAAACTATAAGATAGCATGATGGATGAAATCTCACAGTAATCATTAACATCTGCTTTTATAAATTTCCAATTGGTTAATGTATGATTTGGTAATTTGGATAGAAAGCCTGTAGATAAATTATCGACTACAACTACAAAATTTGTGTTTTCTTGTATTAATTTTTCTACTAATGCACCACCAACATTTCCTGCACCACCTGTTACTAAAATTTTAGCCATAAACGATTAATTACTTAGCGAATATACAGTTTTTCTGATAAAAAATTGATTTATTAGGCTTTAAAAACTAGAACGGTGTTTAAAAAAATATGTACTTTTAAACCATGAATATAGAACTCTTTTTAGCTGAAACCATTTCTACACAAGTAAACCAGTTGTTTGATTTAACAACCGTTCCAACAGATATCATTCTTCAAAAAACAAAAAAAGAATTTGAAGGTGATTATACTTTGGTGACTTTTCCGTTTATTAAAGCAGCTAAATTGACCCCTGAAAAAACAGGCGAAGTTATTGGAGATGCCATTTTGAAAGCAAATTCGGTTATTACTAAATTCAATATCGTTAAAGGTTTTTTAAATGTTTCTTTAGCTAATACATTTTGGGTATCAGAGTTTAAAAGTATCGCTGGCACTAAAAATTATGGTGTGAAGGCGCCATTAAGTAGCGGTAAACAAATTATGTTGGAATACTCTTCTCCCAATACCAACAAGCCTTTACACTTAGGTCATATTCGTAATAATTTATTAGGCTATTCAGTTGCCTCTATTTTAAAAACACAAGGACATGATGTGATTAAAGTAAATATCATAAACGACAGAGGAATTCATATTTGTAAAAGTATGTTAGCCTGGCAATTATTTGGTAATGGCGAAACGCCAAAATCTTCCGGATTAAAAGGTGATCACTTGGTTGGAAAATATTATGTAGTGTTTGATAAAGCGTATAAAAAAGAAATTCAAACATTAATTGATGCAGGTAAAACCAAAGAGGAAGCCGAAAAACAAGCGCCCTTAATTGTACAAGCTCAAGAAATGTTATTGAAATGGGAAGCCAGCGATGCTGAAACAATCAACCTTTGGAAAACCATGAATGGCTGGGTTTACGAAGGGTTTGATGTGACGTATAAAAAGTTGGGGGTTGATTTCGATAAATTATATTACGAAAGTAATACCTATATTTTAGGAAAAGAAATCATACAACAAGGGCTAGAAAACAACGTTTTTTATAAAAAAGAAAATGGAAGTACCTGTATTGATTTAA
>JAYVDU010000530.1:0-2829 GCA_043749245.1 Bacteroidota bacterium
ATTGCAAAAAAACGAACCGTGTTTGTGTCAGAAAGTATTTTAATTGGAAGTGCCGAAGACAATAGAACTGTAAGCATTGAGAAAGCTCCTGAAAAAATGGATGTTTACGAAGTTCCTAACTCTAATCAAATTATTTGCCCTAACCATTACCAAAGCGCTGATTTCAAAAATGATTTACCAAACTTAACGAACATTATTGAAAGTTCATCTTTATACAGAAACGTTCGTTTAAAGCAACTATTGGGCAAGACCGAGACTATTAATTATACGCAAGCCGCTGCTATCTTGCGTGATCAAAAAGGATTGAATGATAAAAATATAGGATTGACCAACGAAAAAAGTTTGAATCAATTAATCGCTCATCATGCGGTTATTTTTAAACCACAAGATAAACTGATGTGGGTAAGCAGTAATCCGTTTCAATGCGGTCAGTTTATATGTTATAATTTAGATTCGGTATTTGCTAAAGCCAAATATCTTAAAACAGATGTCGCTGTTAATGAGCCCCAATTAACCATTTCGGAAGACCCATTTTTAAAAACACAAGGCTATCAAAACTTTATTCACTTCAAACAGATAAAAAATTACATACAATTTATTACAAAAAAATCACTGCATAGCACGCTAAGTCCACAATTAGAAAATGCGTTTATTCGATCTAATCAGGAGAGTTATTACATGTATCAATTGTTAGGCGATTACTACGTATCTCGTTCTAATAAAGAAAAAGCCATTGAATACTATAACTTAGCGTTAACCAAAGTGATTGCGACTTTAAAAGAGGAAAAACAAATTAAAGAAAATTTAAAAAAGTTAACCAACTAATTCCGATTACACACAATGGCAAGAATTATGGCAATAGACTATGGGAGTAAGCGCGTAGGCATTGCGGTTACCGATTCGTTACAAATTATTGCCTCTGGTTTAACAACAGTGCATAGTAAAGATTTGATACATTACTTAGAAGAATATTTAAAAAAAGAAGCCGTAGAATGCATCGTTGTTGGAGAGCCAAAAACACTACAAAACGAAGCATCTGATAGCGCTCGTTACATTGATCCATTTGTTACTCACTTGACTCGTAAATTCCCACAAATTAAAATTGCACGTTATGATGAACGTTTCACCTCTGCATTAGCGCATCAAACCATGTTAATGGGTGGATTAAAAAAGAAAGCACGTGCCAATAAAGATACTGTAGATATGGTAAGCGCAACGATCATTTTACAAGATTACATGTCTTATATTGGGAAGTAAATTTTAAACTTCCTTCTCAACAAACACAACTCCTACTTTTTCTAACTCTTCTAACATGGGTTCGTATATTTCCTTTACTATAGGGATTTGCACGCCGTATAGTTTGAATTGACCTGTTAAAAAATTCTTAACAGAAATTGCTAAAGGTAAGCCCACTGTCTTTGCCATGGCTGTGTGAACTTCGTCATCTCCTATTACAACGAGTGATGAATTTAATTTATGTGACTTCCCATTCAATTCATATTCAAATTGATGTTGCATCACAATCATATCTTTATCGCCCTGTTTCAACAACCATTTTTCTTCTAAGAGATGTTGCAATAACTCAGCAGGAGAGCCTTCTTTAAGCGTAATTGGTTTGTTTGAAAACAATTCTAAATATTCTAATTTGGTCATGACCTCAGCATCCATTTCTGAACCCATAAACGTTGTCAATTTTTCTTTAACGCTTTGGTTTCCCGCTGGTAAAAATGAATGGATTAAATCAGTGTATGTTAACGTATTCGACTGCTTAATTTTATACGTATCATCGGTTAATCCCAATTTCACAAATACATTCCAAGCCTTACAATATCCCGGCATACGCAAGGTACCACGCAACATATCATGCGCGTCGTTCAATCCATAAGGCTCTTTGTAACCAATACTATCACGGTTTGCATAGGCATCAAATTGTCCGTATCCATCAATATCAATGGTACAAATTTGAGTATATAAACGATTGTAAGGAATAAATTTCAAATGGCCGTCTTCTATAAATTGCGCAGTGCCTTGTCCGGCTAATACAACATTACGAGGATTCCAACTAAATTTATATCCCCACGGATTATCATTACTTTCTGGAGCAACCAAGCCTCCACAAAACGATTTAAAGCTGGTAATTTTTCCGCCTTTTGATTTGATTTCATCAATCACCTTCATGGCAGAAGCATGATCAATACCTGGATCCAAGCCACACTCGTTTAATAATAAGATTTGTTTTTGTTTTGCTTCCGCATCTAATTCTTTCATCACATCGCTCACATAACTAGCTGTAGCAAGGTGTTTGCCTAATTTAACACAATCACGCGCTACATCTCCATGCATAAAAGCAGGTAACATCGATATAACAAAATCTGATTCGGATATCAACGACGATCTCAATGCTTGGTTAGTCACATCAAAGGCAACTGCCTTCGCACTGTTTTTATATTTTTCTATTTTAGATTCTACAGCTACTTTATTAGCATCAGCAATTGTGATGTGCCATTGGTGTGCTTCGGCATTAGATAATAAATAATCGATTAAACTTGATGATGAGCGTCCAGCTCCTATAATTAATATTCTAGTCATAATATAAGTTGTACGCAAAAATAACCTTAAATTCGTAAGAGTCTGTTTAAATTTATATTGTAATAATTGTTATGATGTATTTTTGAGCGAAAAGAGACAAATTTTGCAGAGATAGTGGGTTACTATCTCGAAAAATTTAACGAATTTGCAGCCAAAAATATCTATAACAAAATTATTAGATAAATTTTAAACAGGCTCAAAAATTATATTAATTATGTTTCGAAAAATAGGATTAGTTAG
>JAYVDU010000531.1:0-9383 GCA_043749245.1 Bacteroidota bacterium
TCCCGTGAAATTTGCAGAATATTTAGCCTGTGGTTTACCTGTAATTATTTCAAGGAATTTAGGTGACTATTCTGAATTTGTTACAAAAAATAACTGCGGATTTATACATAATAAATCAAAAAATGGATCAAAAATCTCTTTAGATGACAAAATTAAAATTCAAAAATTGGCAATGGACACATTTACAAAACAAAATTTCATAAAAGCATATAAACATATTTTAGAGCTTAGTAATTAATAATAAAACATGTATAGTTATAATAAATTAGCGGGTAAAAGAATTTTTGGATTAGATTTAGTTCGTAGTATAGCCGTATGTGCTGTTGTGTTTGCTCATTCGGGCTATGATTATATTTTTGGTTTTAGGTATGGTATTGTGGCTATCGAATATTTTTTCGTAATGAGCGGTTTTTTGGTTGGCGAAATGTTAATTCGAGAATTTTATAATGGCTCAAATTTTAAAATATTATTTAATTTTTGGATTAAACGTTGGTTTAGAACCCTGCCACTTTATTACTTAATACTTATTATCAAAATTATTTTAACTCAACCATTTGTTGGTATTAAAGTTATCTGGCCCTATTTCTTTTTTCTTCAAAATAATGTTGGAGGAATAAGTTTTTTTGCTGTAAGCTGGACTCTAGTTATCGAAGAATGGTTTTATTTAATAATGCCTTTAGTTATTTTTATTTTTTTTAAGAATGGTATTCAAAAAAATAAATTCATCTTGTTTACAATATTTGTTTTACTTGCCGAAATTGTTTTAAGAATGATTTACGTAGCTTATAAGGATGTTGTCTGGGGCGGAATTGCAGGTAGTTTTCCTTTTAGGTTTGATTCATTTATGATTGGGGTATTTATTGCTTTCTTAAAAATAGATTATTATAAAATATTCAATTTTCTTGCTAAGAAATCAGTTATTATAATTATTGGTTTCGTATTTTTAATTTATATTGCCATATATAGTTACTATGATGGAGGGCAATTAAATTCAACTGTTTATTGGACTAGAACAATAGGATTTACAATAACAAGTTTATTACTGGCATTACAATTGCCGTTTTTAACTAATAGTACTTTTTTAAATGGCATTAGTAATTCTAATATTTTAAAACAAATAGTTACATGGCTAAGTTTATTGTCTTACCCAATTTATTTAATACACATGGATGTATTGCATTACATTAAAAAAATATTTCCGCAAAATCCAGATTTTGTTTATTTATCATTAAGTTATGTAGTGATATTAATTTTGTCTTATCTCTTAATTATCTTTTTTCATCAACCTGTTACAGAATCCAGAAAACGATTTTTATTGAAATAAAAGTACTTTTACTAGGTCTTATTTACAAGATTTTACAAAAGAGTATTTCGTTTTTAGTTTGATGAAGTATTTTTCAAATAAATGAAAGTATATACTCACAATTAAAATGGTTATTGAACAACTTAGCTATACAATAATATATTTGTGACTATTTAAGACTCTAAACAAACTAACATCATATAAACATAAAGTGTAAAAGAGATTACTATAAATTGACACATATAAATCCCTTAAGAAATTTTACAATATTTTCTATACGTTAAGGATAATCAGTATAATGAATAAATAATATGCATTACATCTTGAATTTGATCTGGAGTAAGATAAATTAATTCTGGAATTAAGATTAAAGATATTATTAATACATATTTTGTAAGAAAATACCTTAATATTGTGTGTTTTTTGAATAAAAAATAAAAAGATTGATTATTTTAGAATACTGGGTGTTACAAACTATAATCCAACAAACGGCTTTCTATCAATAAATCCACCGCCAATTAAATCGTCTCCTTCATAAACAACAGCACTTTGCCCAGGAGCAATGCCAGTAGCTGATTCGTGAAATACAATATTTAGTTTATTATCTATAGTATTAATGGTACTCATTCTTCCAGCATCTTTATAACGAATTTTCGTAAGCGCCACATAATCCTGAGGAAGAGCTGCGTATTTAATTAAATTAAAATCACGCACATTAATTTCCATTTCTTTTAAATCATCTAAATCTCCTAATACAACTGTGTTCGTTTCCGGAATAATTTCTTTAACAAAAACAGGATCTCCCATTGCTAAATCTAATCTCTTGCGTTGGCCAATGGTATAAAATGGATACCCACGATGAGTTCCTACTTTTTTCCCTTTATAAAAATAATCACCACCCTCTACACTCGCCTCTAAATTAGGTAAGCGATGTTTTAAAAAAGCACGGTAATCATTATCAGGTACAAAACAAATATCATAACTCTCGCTTTTGTTTGCCAAATCAATAAATCCGGCATCTTTAGCCATCTGCTTAATTTCAGGTTTCTTGTATTTCCCTAACGGAAACATTGTGCGTTGCAAGCTATCTTGCCCCAAACCCCACAATACATAGGTTTGATCTTTGGTTTGATCAACACCTTTAAAAATCACCTTACGATTATTTTCTTCTCGAACTTGCGCATAATGGCCTGTAGCAATAAATTCGCAATCAAGCATATCGGCTCGTTTTAGTAGGGCTTCCCATTTAATATGTGTGTTGCATAGTACACAAGGGTTTGGCGTACGACCAGCTAAATATTCTTCTACAAAGTTATTGATAATATGATCGCCAAATTCTCCACGTATATCCAAAATATAATGTGGAAAACCAAAGGTAACTGCCATCGAACGAGCATCGTTTATGCTATCTAAACTGCAACAGCCTGTCTCTTTTTTTGTACTACCCGATGTTTCGTAATCCCATGTTTTCATGGTAATACCAATTACTTCATAACCTTGCTCGTGTAACATCATGGCCGCTACCGAACTGTCAATCCCCCCACTCATGGCTACTAATACTTTTCCGTGTTTACTCATTTTCTATATGACTGTGATTTTTTTGACGGACAAATAAACTACTTATTAATCCCTCAATATCATCATGTGCTTTACTTAATTATTATAAATTTATTATTTTATTACTTCGCACCTTTTGTCTTAGGCTTGGCGCCTGAGGGTTTCAAGTCTTTTTTAACTTCGCTTTGTTTTTCTGCAGGAACTTTATTTTTATTAAAAAATTCTTCTGTTTCTTTTTTAGAGGCTAGCTCTCCACCTAATTTATATAATTCTTTTTCTTTTAGTTTCCCCGAAGATTCTTTGTATACCCAAGGCCCATTCTTACTTCCATTCTTGTAATAACCAACAGCTGCCGTTACCCCATTTGGATAGTAATAAGCGTTTTTACCTTCCATTTGCCCATTAACATAATTACCTTCTCCTTTTGTGCTTTTTTTATCAAAATATTGTTTAAATACGCCATCTAATAGTCCATTTTTAAAATTGTATTCTTCGCTAACAATTCCATCAGGAAAATAAACATAAGACTTACCATTCTTTTTTCCTTTCAAAAATAATTCTTGTGAAATTAAGATGCCTCTATCATCAAAATAATTCCAAATAGAATCTTTGTCTTCAGCAATGTATTTACCAATTGCCATTTTTTTCCCATTCAAATGATATAACGTAGCGTATGCATATTTTCCGTCTTGTACGAAATTCATTTTCGCCTTAATTGAATCATTGATGTTATAATACTTAAATAACCCTTGAGGCTTATCATCTTTAAATAATCCTTCGTAAACTAACTTATTTGTTTTATCGTCTTTCTTTTTCCAATAACCTTGCTTCTTGCCAGATGCATCAATAGTTTGCGCAATATAAAGTTGACATACACCTAAACTTATTATCAATAAAACATATTTAAACATAATTTTTACTTTTAATATATAATTCTTTTAGGTTGCAAAGTTACACTATCTAACAATAAAAAAGGGGTTTATGGTGATTATTTCTGATATATTTTGTCACAGAAACGTCATTAATACTGGCTAATATATCTCTACGAATTCTAAATTAAAGTTAAATATCCAAAAAATCACAAAAATATAATTGCCTGATTAAGCGACATCAATAAACTAATAACTTTGAGTAAACTCTTGATAACACAACCATGAAAAAAATTCATATTATATTAATCGTCATATTTAGTTTTTTACTGACTACTAATTTTAAACAAACTCCAACTTACAAAGATGGCGATATCATTTTTCAAACTACAAGTGGAGCTACCGGAAAAGCCATTCAACTTGGCACACACAGTATTTACAATCATTGCGGTGTCATATTTTTTGAAAACAATACCTGGATGGTTTATGAAGCCGTTCAACCTGTTAGTAAAATATCATTGAATGATTTTAATGCGCGAGGAAAGGGTGTAGTAAAAAGATTAAAAAATGCAACAACTGTTTTAACACCAAGTGCTATTGCTAAATTAAAAACTGTTTTTAAAACCTATGAAAATAAAAACTATGATGAAGCTTATAATTGGAGTGACGACAAAATTTATTGTAGCGAGTTAGTTTATAAATTATATTATAACGCGTTACAAATAGAACTATGCAAACCAAGGACTTTAGGTGATTTTGATTTAAGTAATCCTTTAGTAAAAGAAAAATTGAATGAAAAATATGGCAACCATATTCCTTTAAATGAACCTATGGTTGCACCCTCAGATATCTATAACTCTAACGATTTAGATTTTGTTAAATGAGCGAAAGTCCTGTTCTAACTATTAAAAAATGGGGGTAACGCTAATCTATAGATTAATTTTACAGTACGTATCTTTAATCTATAAATCATGAAAGCTTTTTATTCTAGTGCAATTTGGATCTGTGTGTTTTTTGTTAGTATTGTATATTTTCAAAACACGTATGCTCAAAACAAAAGCCATTCAACTTTTAATATAAAACCCTTTGAACGCAAAGCGTTTATAGAAAATAAGGGGCAGTTTAACAGTCAATTGCCATCGGATAAACAAAACTTTAATTACTGTGTAGATAAGGGTTATCAAATCTTTTTTTATAATAATACCTTAACATATCGTTTTCAAAAAATAACTCATCGTAAAGAAAAATTAGGTGATGTTTTAAAAAGCGAAGAAAGACGAGAGGAACTAGAGCATGAAATGAATAAAGAAGAACAGTTTATTCAAGTAGAATGGCTCAATACTAATCCAAATGCAACGATTGAAGTCTCCGAAAAATCAACAACTATATATTCTTATTTATTAAAAGATAAGAATCAAACTAATTATACTCAAATGTGTGAGGGTTATTCAAAACTAACCTACAAAAATTTATATACCGGCATTGATGTAGAATATATTTTTCATCCAACTGATGGAATAAAGTACAACATTATAGCCACTGTTGGCGCCGATTTAAGCCAAATTAAACTAAAATATACAGGGCAAAAAAGAATCGAAATATTAAATGGCGAAGTTCACATTAAAACAATCATAGGTGATATTATTGAAAAACAACCCGTAAGCTATCACTCAAACAATAGTAGTAACAGCATTCCAAGTTCTTATACTTTACAAAACAATATACTTTCTTTTGATATCCGAAATTCATCTACCAATAATATTACCATTGATCCTTGGGTAGTAGTTCCAGGCACTGCGGGAAACGTAGCTTATGATAATGGCACAGACGCTTTTGGCAACAACTATATTTATGGTGGTTCTTTAGGCAGTTTTACTGTTGAGAAATATGCTTCTACTGGTGGCGCTGCCTTATGGTCTTTTGCAAGTTCCAGCGTTATTGACGCTTCTTATTATGGAGATATGCTTGTAGAAAGTACCGGTAATTTTTATTTATGTGAAGGCTATGTTGGGGGTGGCGCACATACCTATAAATTCTCGCCTTCTTCAAGTTCAATTTGGACAAGTGGCACTAACGGTAATTTTAGAGAGCATTGGCGTTTGGCACTTGATTGCAAAACAGGACGTGTTATTGTTGCTGGTGGTGGTACTACAAATCCAACTTTAAATATTGCTGAAATTAATTTAACAACAGGTGCACTTGTTAATGCAAAATCTGTTTATAGTGGGAGTCAATCTGACGTAGCAGGATTATGTGTAGATGGCACAGGAAAGGCATATCTAAAACATTCGAATCCTAATATTGTCACTTTTACAGATAACGCCAATAATACATTGGCTAATATTCCTGACGGTTATGCTTTGTCTGAAATTGGTATTGGAGGCAATCCATCATACTATCCATCAAACTTTGCAAATGGTTATAACATGATGGCTTTAGCAGGAACTAGTTTTTTGTTTACTTCTGATGGAGCCACTATAAAAAAATGGAATTGCGCAACCTTTGCTATAGTAAGTAGTGTAACGATACCCGGTGCTTCTGTTGGATTAGGAAGTGGAATATTAGTTGATGAGTGTAACAACTTATTTATTGGAACAAATATTGGTGTATTTCGTTACGACTTCAATTTAGCCCAACAAGAATTTCATGCAGCACCTGCAGCAGTTTATGATATTTCCTTCTCTCCAGCCGGAGAAATTATAGCAAGTGGTAATGGTTTTTTAACTAACATAATTTTTAGTACTCCTCCTTGTATTTTTCAAACTGCTCCTGTATCTGGCAGTTCATGTGGTGGTGGTGCTACTGGCTTTATTAAACTAAACTTAACAGGAGGCGTTGTACCTTATAATTATGTTTGGAGTGGTAATGGGTTAATTGCAAACACCGATAGCGTGGGTGGTTTAGCGCCTGGTACTTATAAATGTGTTTTTACAGATACGCCATGTAATAATCCGCATAAAGATAGTATTACCATAACTATTTTACCATTACCAATTCCAACTGCTTCGTTTTCAGCCAATCCAGTATGTTTAACAAGCACATCTTCTTTTACCAATTTATCAACTGTTGCTTCTCCTGGTACGATAGCCTCATGGGCTTGGGACTTTGATAATAATGGTATAACTGACAGCACCTCACAAAATCCTACTACTACATTCACTACTACAGGATCGCATCCTGTTAAATTGAAAGTTACAAGCAACAATGGCTGTAAAGATAGCACCGTTATTTCTGTAACGATAAACCCCAATCCCACAGCAACCTTTACACCAATTGATGCCTGTACAAATGCTAATGTATTATTAAATAATACATCAACCGTTCCATTACCAAGCACAATAAATGTGTATAGTTGGTCATTTGGCAGTGGCTCTGCGCCTTTAACAAGTAGTAGCCAAAATCCACCTAGTTTAACATACAGTTTAAGTGGCGTAAAAACAATTACACTAAGCGTGACAAGTAATAATAATTGTTCCGCTTCATTTACTCAAACAGTAACCATTAATCCTTCGCCTGTTTCCAATTTTATCGCCACTGCCGTTTGTCAGGCAACAGCAACAACGTTCACCGATTTAAGTACTGTTAGCTCTGGCTCTATCACTGCTTGGGCTTGGGATTATACGCATGATGGTTCTGTTGATAATAACACTCAAAATCCAACGTTTACATATCCTGCGTCAGGCATTTTTACTGTTGGTTTACAAGCTACAACTAATTTTGGATGCGCAAATACATTTACACTTCCTATAAATGTATGGGGACACGCTACTGTTAATTATGCTTCAGCTAACGCTTGTTTTAATACAGCCAATACTTTTACAAATACCTCAACAACCACTTTAAATGCTAATACAGGTTCTATTAACACCTACACCTACTCTTTTGGTGATGGCGGTTTATCTAACTTGCCAAACACTTCTCATACCTATGTTGCTATTTCCAATGCTACAGTAAATACAAATTATACCGTATCATTAACAGTTACTACCAATCATAGTTGTGTAGATTCTATATCTAAAGCAATAACTGTGTATGCCTTACCAATAGCCTCTTTCACAGCAGATAGCGTATGTTTAACTATGCCGAGCCATTTAGTTAATGCTTCTTTAGGTAATGGTAATCCTGTTACCGGGTATCATTGGGATTATACAAACGATAATATTTCTGAAGTTAATGGTGTTAGCAATCCCAATTATATATTTACAGCATCCGGAAATAACATCGTTAATTATACCGTTACTACAAGCCCTATGGTTGGTTTAACTTGCTCAAGTTATACCACTCAAAATGTTTGGGTAAATCCTTTACCTCAACCTGCGTTTACATTTACCAATGCCTGTATTAATGCGCAACCTTTATCATTTGATGGAAGTGGCTCAACTATTGCCATAGGCTCAAACACTTCCTATGACTGGGCTTTCGGCGATGGCGCTGTAGCTTCAGGATCAGTAAATACTCATGTGTATGCTTTACCATCAACCTATAATGTAACACTTACCGTTAAAACTAACAAAGGTTGTCAGGCAATAGTAGCGCAACAAATTGAAGTTTTTAAAAAACCATGGATGCAAATAGCGGCTAATTCAGGCTGTTTAGGCGGCGCTACTTCTTTTACCGCTGTTAGTTTAGCAAATAGTGGTAGTGTAACGTCGTGGCTTTGGGATGTGAATAATAGTATTAACACTATTGAAAGAACAGGGCAACAAAACGCTTATACCTATCCTGCAGCTGGAAGTCAAACCTTACAATTAATTTCAATTACCAATCATAATTGTAGAGATACGACTACACGATACACGTATGTCAATTATAATCCCGCTCCTCAATTCAGCGTTGATAAACCGAATGGTTGTCCGTTGCCACATTGCGTGAAGTTTACTGATAACTCTTCGCCCGTTCCATTGCCGGCGCATATTGCAAATTGGGCTTGGGATTTTGGAAATGGCAAAACAATATCATCTGCAACAAATGCACAACAAAATAATTGTTACACAAACTCTAGCTCTAATCAACTGGCGTTATTTAGTGTAACCCTCACAACCACTACTGATAGTGGCTGTGTGGCGTCTAACATCAAGCCAAACTTTATTACAGTGTATCCTAAGCCTATAGCTAACTATACCATTGTTCCTGAATTTGGCGATGTTGTTGTGCCTTTGGTTCATTTCATTAATCAGTCTATTGATTATACTAAGTGGTGGTGGAGTTTTGGAGATGGTCCTAAAATTGATTCGGTTAATGTAAACCCTAATCATTATTATCCTGGAAATGATGCGAGTTCTTATCATTCGATTTTAATTGTTGCCAATCAATATGGTTGCAGAGATACAGCTAATGTGCTTGTTGAAATTGCTCCTGAGTTTTCATTTTATATTCCTAATGCCTTTACACCAAATGGCGATAATACAAATGATATATTTACGGGAATGGGCGTTGGCATTGCTACTTACGAGATGTGGATTTTTGATCGTTGGGGAGCATCCATTTTTTATACTGATGATATTATGAAAGGCTGGAATGGTAAAGTGCAAGGTAAATCGGAAGATGCCAAAGAAGATGTGTATACCTGGAAGGTGAAACTAAAAGATGTGCTTAATAAAAACCATAGTTACGTAGGGCACGTGACATTATTAAAATAATATTTAATTTTTATA
>JAYVDU010000532.1:0-9379 GCA_043749245.1 Bacteroidota bacterium
GGAGCGTAAAATCTGTAGAATTCCGTGAGGAGCGTAGAGCATATTTTTGACTAGATTTTTTGTTTCTTTTTCATCTATGGAAAAAGATAGAAATAAAAATAGTCCACTAAATATTTACTATAGTCTTTTGTTATTTGATTTACATTTAAAAGGTAAGATGTTTACGAGATTAGTATCTTTGCCACATGATTCATAATCTACAACTATATTCTCAAAAAGATCTTTCTCAATTTACACGCTCAAGAGGAAACGAAATTAAAATAGGACAAGAAGTGTTAACAATTTCTGATGCTAAAAACTGGCAACAAGAATTAGCCACAATGCCTTGCAAATATGTATTATTAGGCATTCCGGAAGATATTGGCGTAAGAGCTAATTACGGACGTGGTGGCGCACATACTGCCTGGAAACCAGCCTTAGAAGGTTTTTTGAATCAACAAAGTAATGCGTTTTTAACTGGAAAAAATTGTTGTGTATTAGGACATATTGATGTAGATGATTTAATGGAAAAAGCAAATACCTTAACTACTAAAACACCAGAAGATATTGCTGCTTTTAGAACTTTAGTGTCGGAAATAGATATACGAGTAAGCGAAGTCATCAAGGTTATTTCTGCTTGTGGTAAAATACCAATTGTTGTTGGTGGCGGTCATAATAACGCTTACCCTATCATTAAAGGCTGCTCACAAGGTTTAGCTCAAAAAATAAATGTGATTAATTGTGATCCTCATACCGATTTTAGACCTTTAGAAGGCCGACATAGTGGCAATGGATTTAGTTATGCTTATAAAGAAAATTACATTGATAAATACGCCGTGTTTTGTATGCACGAGCAATACAATACAGCGCAAGTGTTAACTGATTTTACAAAAGATAATGCACACTTATATTTTAGTACTTACGAAGATGTGTTTGTGCGTGAATCTAAGTCATTTACAACCACGTTAAATCAAACCATTGGTTTTGTAAAACAAAATGATTGTGGTGTAGAAATAGATTTGGATGCGATTACGAATGTGCCATCTAGTGCTAAAACCAGCAGTGGGTTATCACCAGTTCAGGCCCGTCAATACGCTTATCAATGCGGTAAACAATTAAATGCCTTATATTTTCATATTGCCGAAGGAGCACCAATCTTATCACATATTAAAGCTGATAATAAAACAGGAAAATTAATTGCTTATTTAATCTCTGATTTTATTAAGGGGATGAATGATAAATAGAGATTTAGTTTATTTTGAATGGAAAGCCGATGACGCAGGTGGTTATGATTTTTTTACACGTCACCCTGAACTTGTTTCAGGGTCTCTAATTGCAAGATGCTGAAACAAGTTCAGCATGGCTAAACATTAAGGATTAGTGTAATCTGCGTTCTAATATAACATGGAATTTAAAACCGTTCCTTCCAATCCGTTAAATCCCTTATTACCACCGAAGCGCAAGTCATGCCAAATACGGCAGGAATATATGAAATTGTACCATAAGCAGACTTTTTAAAATTACTGCCATCAGTTGTCATAATCGAGTTTTTATCGGGCAATTCAGTTGAAAACACTGCTTTTACACCATGTTTAATACCAACATATTTTAAACGTTTCCTTAAATAGTATGCCATTGGGCAATTATGTGTTTTAGAAATATCAACTACCTTTAATTGTGTAGGATCCATTTTACCACCGGCTCCCATGGATGACACAATGCGATGTCCCATTTCTAAGGCTGTTTTGATAAGATGTACTTTTGGCGAAATGCTATCAATAGCGTCAATCACGTAATCATATGGATTTTTCAAAAGCACAATAATCATTTCCGGATCCTGAAATTCGGCTATAACGTTTAATTTCACATTAGGATTAATAGCTAATAAACGTTCTTTCATCAATAATGCTTTGCTTTGCCCGTGGGTGGTTGACAAGGCTTGTAATTGACGGTTACGATTTGTCGGATCTACAACGTCTCCATCAACAATAGTTATTTCTCCAACACCAGCGCGGCATATAGCCTCAGCTGCATAAGAGCCTACGCCTCCTAAACCTACAATTAAAACATGTGCTTTTTGTAAATTGGTAATTCCCTCATCACCTATTAATAGGCGTGTGCGTTGCATCCAATGATTATCTGTTGTTTGTGTCATAAAATAGAATTTCAAAATTACGGTTAATTTGCGCTTTCAATGCATCAAGTTCCATATTTAATTTGAAGGCAAAGTCTTGATATACACCTTGTATCAATAAATTAGGATCGTTATCTGTTTCAAAAAATAATTTAGTTAAAGGAAGACCTTGAATATTAAAATCTGATTTTAACAAGATATTATGATGTAAGGATAGGTAAAAACCTTTATCAATCAATTGTTTCGCTAATGTTTCAGATTTATTAAATCCGTGAATAATAAGTGGAATACAATTAAAATAAGGTTTACAAATCTCTATAAGCTCGTCAAAGGCTTTCACACTGTGTATGATTACGGGCTTATTATATTTGATAGCTAATTGTAACTGTTGTTCAAATACCTTTTTTTGAATATTTAAAGGCGTTGTGATTAGTTTATCCAAGCCGCATTCGCCAATGGCTAAACAGTTAGGTTGAGTTAAAAAATGTTCCAGTTCAGATACAAAAAAGTTATTATTTAACTCCGTATCCCAAGGATGGACACCTATTGAAAACGAATGAGTTGTATCAATCACTTTATCATATCCTAATCTGTAATTTAATATAAACAGGCTATTATCCAATGAAATATGGTGTGTGTGAAGGTTTATAAAGCGCATTACTAAGATAAAAGTCAAATTTAATGAAAGAAAAATTGTTTTTTGTATTTAAAATAAAAGTTATATATTTGTCATCTACTTTTTAGCCTCTGGTTGCATGGTGCAGCGAATGCCAAAAATGATAAATTATTTTAAATAAGAAACAATGAGTTTATTATTAGATTACGTAAAAAAACAATTAGCAACAGAAGTTGCTCATCCTAAATTTAAAGCTGGTGATACTGTTACAGTTCATTACAAAATTAAAGAGGGAGATAAAGAACGTATCCAGCAGTTTTCAGGAGTAGTTATTCAACGTAAAAACGAACCAGCAACAGCATCTTTTACTGTGCGTAAAATCTCCAATGGAATAGGGGTAGAGCGTATTTTTCCTGTATCGTCTCCTTTTATTGATAAAGTAGAATTAAACAAAGTTGGTATTGTTCGTAGAGCAAAATTATACTATATCCGCACACGTACTGGTAAAGCAGCTCGTATCCGTGAAAAATTGGCTAAAAAAGCAACTGCTTAATTCATTAGCTACATTATATACAACCCTTTTACATTAACGTGTAAAAGGGTTTTTTTATGAGTTGATTTTGGTTAAAGCTATATTATCTAAAGTTTTTAGACTTTAAATGTTTATTAATTTCAAATTCATGTAACCTTTTGTTAGCAATGTGTGTATAACTTAGCAGAAATTAAACCTATGTCCGAGTTAGACCTTGTTTCGGCCTGTATTAAAAATGAAAAGACTGCTAAACAGGAGTTTTTTGAAAAATATTATTGCACTTTAGCATATACTGCCTTACGTTACTCTAAAAATAAACAACAAGCGGAACCCGCCATCTTAAGCGGATTTTCCCATATATTTTCACAATTACCTCAGTTTAAATCTCAACAAAAATTATCGTTAGATGAGTTTATTAACAGTATTTTTATACCTCACATAGTGGCTTATATTAAAAGTATTAGAAATGAATATTATGTGGCAAGTACCATTAAAGCAGTTGAAACAAAAAACACTTCGTATGATTTATTTTTAGATAGCAAATACATTGATGTTCGAAACATCAATCAGCAAGTTTTATTGAAATCTATACAAGAATTAGTACCATCACAACGTGTTGTATTTAATTTGAATGTTATTGATGGATATAATTTAACAGAAATGTCGGAGTTACTTGAAACCAGTGAGCAAACGATTAAAGCTAATTTAGAGAAAGCACGGTTTAATTTACAAAAAGCTATTGAACAAAATTTAAAATTAAGTAGTGATGAGCAACCAGTTTAGTTACGAATTAGACGAGCGTCAGATTAGAATATTGATGCAAAACGCTGAGTTGGAATACGACGAAAGCGTTTGGCGAAAATTTTCATCAATCCCTGTTGTTGACCACAAACAAAGCATTTCTGCTTTTATTCCTAAAATAAATATTGGAATCAGTCGTTCGGTTATTGTCCCAATATTTTTCATATTAATGATAGGAGGCTTGTCAACTCTTTTATTCAGCTTTGTTGATTTTAAGAAAAAAGAAGAAGTAGTGAATGAAATTCCTTTAACTAAACCCAAACCCACGATTCATAAAAACATTATTACTCCTGCACCCATTGTAACTATGCCTGTAGTAATTGCTACTGTTGCTAAAGATACAATAGTTGCATCTTCTATAGTAACTTCAGCAGTAAAAGAGCAACCTTTGGTTATAAAAAAACCAGAGCAAGTTGCTAAAGCTATTGTACCAGTTAATAAACCAATAAGTGCAGAGCCTAAAGCGTCTATTCGTAAAGAACAAAAGGAAATAACTCAGGTTGTTTCTAAAAATAAAAAGAAAAAAAAATCAAAACAAATTACAGAGGAATTACCCATTATTAACGCAACAACAACCAATTTAAACGAAGGTTCCTCTGAGCCAGAATTGGAAATAAAGTAAACTTTTCTATTCTATCGACGACAATATCATTTCTTTGATGGTGTAGTATTGTTTCATTTTAAGACTTTTTTCTCGTCGCCAACCACTTGATAAATTGATGTTGAATTGCTCTGAAACCTCTTTATAATTGTGATTATTTAAAAATGCTCGAACATATTGATAATCGGCTTTTTTCCATGAATCGACATAGTCTTCATAAATAAAAAAAAGGTTATTTAAATTAAGACTTTGTTGTTCATTGTTTGTCACAATCAAAAATCGACTTTCCGTTTTTTTAATAAGTTTAAGTCTTTCTCTCGCATCAATTAATCCAAAACCAAGTATTTCATAAGCTAATTGTTTGCTTTGGAGTGTTTCAATAGTATCATGATACAACACATGTTTTAGTTTAAAATCAAAACCATGTTCAATGATACATTCTTCGATATCAAAAATAAGTTCAAGGCTACCTTGTAGGTTGTTAGTGATACCCTGGAACTCATCATTCATCACCATATTTAAAGGTGTAATAATATCTTTTTTATGAAGTTTATTAATAACACTAATCACGTTTTTCAGTTCAGTATTAAAGGTTTCTTTACTACCTTTACCAAGGTATTTTACATCAGACATTAAGATGAAATGTTCCATAGAGCGCTGATTAATTAGGAGTTAGTTTTAAATTTGATCGCTATAAAGGTCTGTTTTATTTTGCACATATAGCGCAAAAGTGAAAAATTAGTTAAAAAAGTGCGCAATTAGTTTGCTACTGATAAAAAAAGACTTACATTTGCAACCCTTATTGGAAAAAAAATTAAAAATTTAAGAAGTGGACGCATTAAGTTATAAAACAAAATTTGTTAGCAAAGCTACTGCTGAAAAAGAGTGGTTATTGGTTGACGCAGAAAATGAAGTTGTAGGTCGTTTGGCCTCTAAACTAGCGTATTTAATGCGTGGTAAGCATAAAACAAGTTTTACTCCTCACTCAGATTGTGGAGCAAACATTGTTGTTATCAATGCCGAAAAAGTTCGTTTTACGGGCGCTAAAATGGAAGATAAAGAATACGTTCGTTATACTGGTCACCCAGGTGGACAACGTTTCGCAACTCCAAAAGAAATGTTAGCTAAAAGACCTGAAGAGGTAATTAAGCATGCCGTTCACGGTATGTTACCAAAAGGTCGTTTAGGAAGAACATTAAATACAAATTTGTTTGTATTTGCTGGAACAGAGCATGATCATGCAGCTCAACAACCAAAAAAAGTAGATTTAACAACAATTATTGCATAACTAAATGGAAGTAATCAACACATCAGGTCGCAGAAAATGTTCGGTAGCTCGTGCTTATGTATCAGCAGGTACAGGAGTAATCACTATCAACAAAAGAGATTATAAAGAGTATTTTAAAACGCCTACTTTACAGTATTACGTTTTACAATCATTAAACAACGCTAAATCAGTTGGTATGTATGATGTAAAAATCAATGTAAATGGTGGTGGAACTACAGGACAAGCTCAAGCAGTGCGTTTAGCAATTGCAAAAGCATTAGTAGAAATAAACCCAGAATTGAAAAAAGAATTACGTGCAGAAGGATTAGTTACTCGTGATCCACGTATGGTTGAACGTAAGAAATTCGGTCAGAAAAAAGCTCGTGCACGTTTTCAATTCAGCAAACGTTAATATTTATAATAGATACTACAAACATGTCAAATACAAAATTCAACGATTTATTAGAAGCAGGTGCACATTTTGGTCACTTAAAAAGAAAATGGAACCCAGCAATGGCTCCTTATATTTATGCCGAGAAAAACGGTATTCATATAATTGACTTAAACAAAACAGTTGCTAAAATTGATGAAGCATCTGCTGCATTGAAGCAAATTGCTCGTTCAGGTAAAAAAATATTATTCGTAGCTACTAAAAAACAAGCTAAGGACATCGTTGCAGAAAAAGTAAAAGGTGTTAATATGCCTTATGTTACTGAGCGTTGGCCAGGTGGTATGTTAACTAACTTTGCAACTATCCGTAAGGCAGTTCGTAAAATGGCTCAAATTGATAAAATGGCTACCGATGGAACATTTGATAATATTTCTAAAAAAGAAAAATTACAAATTTCTCGTGAGCGTGCTAAATTAGAAATGAACTTAGGTTCAGTTGTTGATTTAACTCGTTTACCTTCAGCTTTATTTATTGTTGATATCAGTAAAGAACATATTGCAGTTGCAGAAGCAAAACGTTTAAACATTCCAATTTTTGCAATCGTTGATACGAACTCTAATCCTAATTTTGTGGATTATGCAATTCCAGCTAATGATGACGCTTCAACTTCTGTAGCGTATATCGTTGACTTAATGTGTAAATCAATTACTGAAGGTTTAGGTGAGCGTAAAATGGATAAGGAAGCAGGTGTTTTAGAAGAAAAAGAAGGAAACAGCTCTAAAGAAGAAGCAGAGGAATTAGCTGAAGGCGTAAGTGTTAAAGGCGCTAAAGTTGAAGACGAAAATTCTCGTAAACCATCGGCACGTAAAAGAACTACAGCGAAAAAATAATTTTTCACTAAGAAGTTTAAAAAAATGATTTCTTGTCGTTGAACTTTATTTTTTAAATGCTCATTTACTTAAGTAAACTCCGCATTAAAAAATTTGTTCGCCTAAAAAAATAATTTTTTAAAATCTTCTTGAATCTTAAAAACGGCCATTCCTCATAAGGGAAGGCCGTTTTTTTTAAACATAAATTAATAACAAAAATTAAAAATAAATACAATGGCAGTAACAGCACAAGAAGTAAACAAATTACGTCAACAAACCGGAGCAGGTATGATGGATTGTAAAAAAGCATTAGAAGAAAATAATGGCGATTTTGAACAAGCAATTGATTATTTACGAAAAAAAGGCGCTAAAGTAGCGGCTAATCGTGGAGATAGAGATTCTAAAGAAGGAGTTGTTTTAGCAAAAACAACAGCTGATGGAAAAAGAGGTATTTTAATTTGGATTAATTGCGAAACAGATTTCGTAGCTATCAATGCTGATTTCATCGCTTTTGCTGATTCTATTGCAACAATTGCTTTAGACAAAAATGCAAAAACAAAAGAAGAAATTTTAGCCTTACCATATAACAACGACATTACTGTAGGTGATAAATTTATGGAGCAAGTTGGTAAAATTGGAGAAAAAATTGAAATTGGATATTTTGAAGTAATTACTGCTGAAAAAGTTTCTGCTTATATTCACCCAGGAAACCGTGTGTCTGTAATTGTTGGCTTTAACAAAGATGTAGCTGATGAAGTAGGGCGTAACGTAGCAATGCAAGCAGCAGCTATGGCTCCTGTAGCTTTAGATAAAGAAGGAGTGACTCCGGAAATGTTAGAAAGAGAATTAGAAATTGCTCGTGAAGTAATTCGTGCAGAAGGTAAAGCAGAAGATATGGTTGAAAAAATTGCTCAAGGTAAAATTGCTAAATTCTATAAAGAATCTACTTTATTAAACCAAGAATTTATTAAAGATAATAAAATGACAATTGCCCAATACTTACAAAGTGTTGATAAAGGCTTAACTGCAACAGCATTTAAGCGTTACGCTTTATCTTAGTTTTATTAAAATCCCGATTTATTCGGGATTTTTTTTGTCTATTATTTTAATTAAAAATATGAACTGGTATTCGGTTGTTATAAAAAATTATTTAGGCTTTGATGGACGAGCAAGGCGAAAAGAATACTGGATGTATTTTTTATTTAATTCTCTGTTTTTAATTATAACGATGATTATTGATAGGCTATTAGGTCTAAATTTTAAAGACAAACCTTACGGATTATTTTATATGATCTATTCTCTTACTACTCTATTGCCCAGTATTGCAGTAGCTATCAGAAGAATGCATGACGTTGGGAAAAGCGGATGGTTTTTGTTAATTCCTATTTACAACATTATATTAGCCATTACAGAAGGCAAAAAAGACACGAATGAATATGGTAATAATCCTAAAAATAACAATTGAAAATTCTACATTAAAAACACTATGAAATACAAACGTATACTTTTAAAATTATCAGGAGAAGCTCTTATGGGAAATAAAGGCTTTGGTATAGATCAAGAACGCTTGATGGAATATGCTGTTGAAATTAAATCGGCTTACGATGCAGGTTGCCAAGTAGCCATTGTTATTGGTGGCGGTAATATCTTTAGAGGCATACAAGCTGAAAAAGGTGGAATGGATCGCGTACATGGCGATTATATGGGGATGTTAGCCACCGTAATTAATTCTATGGCAATACAATCTGCACTAGAAGGATTAGGTGTACAAACACGCTTACAGAGTGCTATTAAGATGGAGCAAATTTGCGAACCATTTATTCGCCGTAAAGCTGTTCGTCATTTAGAAAAAGGACGTGTCGTTATTTTTGGTGCTGGTACCGGAAACCCTTATTTTACAACAGATACAGCGGCAACCTTACGCGCCATTGAAATTGAAGCAAATGTTATTTTAAAAGGAACACGTGTAGATGGCATATATACGGCAGATCCAGAGAAAGATCCTACAGCTACCAAATACGACACTGTAAAATTTGAAGAAGTTTACAATAAAGGGCTTGAAGTAATGGATATGACAGCTTTTACACTTTGTAAAGAAAATAATTTACCTCTGATTGTGTTTGATATGAACAAGAAAGGGAATTTGCAAAATTTATTGATGGGTGAAAAAGTAGGGACGTTAGTAGTGG
>JAYVDU010000533.1:0-25068 GCA_043749245.1 Bacteroidota bacterium
TAAAGAAAATAATTTACCTCTGATTGTGTTTGATATGAACAAGAAAGGGAATTTGCAAAATTTATTGATGGGTGAAAAAGTAGGGACGTTAGTAGTGGCGTAACATTTATACTTAATAGTAAAAACAATTTAATTTTTATTGAGTTTGAAATCAAAAAAAGCCTTAACATTAACTGTTAAGGCTTTTCGATTTATATTTTCAGTGAAACAAATTTATTTTACGCGCTCCATATATTCACCAGTGTCAGTATTGATTCTGATTTTTTCGCCTTGTTCAATAAATAAAGGAACTAATATTTTAGCGCCATTACCAATCTCTGCTGTTTTTAATGATTTACCTGCCCCAGTTTCTGTGTAAGTAACTAAAACCTCTACGTGCTTAGGTAATTCAGCATTAATAGGTTCATTATTATCATCAAAAAATACTTTTACAATCATTTCTTCTTGCAAAAAACGAATAGCATCTCCAAATAAATATTTAGGAATAGATTGTTGTTCGTAGGTTTCCTGATTCATACAAACTAAAGAATCACCTTCTTCAAATAAATATTGTAGTTCATGTAATTCTACACGAACAAAATCTATTTTTTCTCCAGAGCGAAAACGAATTTCACTTTGTTTACCCGTTTTTACATTTCTGCTTTTTACAGAATAAATCGCATTTCCTTTTCCCGGTGTAATGTGATCATAATCAACAATCATAACTAATTCGTTATTATGCCTTATAAATGCGCCTTTTGAAATATCTGATGTAGTAGCCATGTGTTAGTGTTAAGTTGTAATTATAAAAAATTAATAAAGTAAGTATTAGTATCCAAAGTGTTTTAAATTCATATCATTATTACGCCAATCTTTAGCAACCTTAATAAATATTTCTAAAAATATTTTTTTACCAAAAAAAGTTTCTGCTTCTAAACGCGCTCTGGTAGCCATTTTTTTAAGGGCTTCACCTTTATGGCCAATGATAATTCCTTTTTGACTTTCACGTTCTACTAAAATATCTGCTTGAATTTTAATAATCGTTTCTTCGTCTTTAAAGGAATTAACGATGACTTCCACGCTGTATGGAATTTCTTTTTTGTATTGTAGTAATATTTTTTCACGAATAATTTCTGATACGAAAAATTTTTCAGGCTTGTCGGTTAACGTATCTTTATCATAAAATGCTTCGCCAAAGGGCAGTAACTCAGTGATGCGATACATTACTGTTTCTAAATTAAATTTCTTTAGAGCAGAGATCGGAATAATTTCAGCGTTAGGTAATTTTTCTTTCCACTCAGCTAATTTCGTATCGAGTACTTCTTGAGTAGCTAAATCTATTTTATTTAATAATAATAAAATAGGCGTTTTTGTATTTTTTAGTTTTTCAAGGTAGGATTCTTCTAATTGAATATCTTCGTAAATATCTACAATCAATAAAAACACATCCGCATCGCTAAACGCCGATATTACAAATTGCATCATTTTTTCTTGCAACTTATAATTTGGTTTTAAAATACCAGGCGTATCAGAAAACACCATTTGATAATTTTCTCCGCTAACTATGCCCATAATACGATGGCGAGTTGTTTGCGCTTTAGAGGTAATAATACTTAAGCGCTCGCCCACTAATACGTTTAGAAGGGTTGATTTACCCACATTAGGGCAACCAATAATGCTTACAAAGCCTGATTTATGAGTAGATAGTGAAATAGTTGTAGTTTTTATTTGTTTACAAAGAAAAGAATTATATCTTTGCACCGCAATAAAAAAGCGTTCTTTTTAAAATTAAAATTTTTACCCTAAATGCTTTGGCGTTTAACACATATTGCGGGATAGAGCAGGGGTAGCTCGTTGGGCTCATAACCCAAAGGTCGGGTGTTCGAATCACTCTCCCGCTACTAAAGGCGATTTTTCTGACAACATTGAAAAATCGCCTTCTTTATTTACTTCCAAAACCTTTGATAAATCACTAACACAGCCGAAAACTAAATTTATTTTTGGAGTTCGATAATGCTCAATTTTCACATCATACCCTAAACCTAAAGGAAATAGCATATTTTGAAAATTCTTCTTTTCGTAGTAATTACCACAAGCCCATATTGACGGCAGTTTTGAGGCAGTATGCACTGTGTAATTTATCAAATCACTAGGGTTCGATAATTTTTGAGATAGAATTTCAAGTTCCTCCACAATTGCCTTTTTTAAGGCGTATAATTCAGTGGAATACTTCTCGAAAATATCTAATTTAACTTCTCCAAAAGCATGTCTCCGTTCCAATGTTTCAAGGTTTTTATCTACCTCGTTTAATTTAGCAGAAAGGGCTTTTTTCTCCCCCGTGTTGCTTTCTGTGAGGTTATCCCAAGTATAACGCAATTGAGTAATTAAAGGCTCTATGTATCTTTCAGAAATTGTATAATATGCCAAAAGCTCTTTAAATTTATCATGCATAATGGTAATATTACGATTAACACCCACTCCAATTTTATTGACTTTATAGTAGTACAGGTTTTTCTTTTTTACCAAATATCCTGTAAATGGGGCTTTAGTATCTTCATCGTAAATAAATGACTTTAATGGCAAATTATCATTTTCCTTACTTTGCTTATATCCGCCTCTATCTTTCATCTTATTTACTTTTATAAAAATTTCTTCGCTAATTAACGGCGGATGATTGCCTTTTACAACCTCGCCTTTTAACAACGAATTAGCCATATAGCCACAATAAAAGGGATTTTGAAACGCATCTGTTAGTAATTGAAACGTGATTTTTAACCCCAAACTATTTAACTTCTTCGCTATTTCGGTATTTGGTATTCCTTTTAGTTTCCATTCAAAAGCTAATTTCATTAGCTCGCCTTTTTCATTAATAATAATTTGCTGACCTTTGCTAACCCCTTTTTCTTTGTATTCATAACCTGTGGGGCATTGTCCAAGCCACTCGCCACGAAGTAGCTTTTCTTTCATACCATCAATTGTTTTTTGTCTCCGTAAATCATTATCATATTTACTAAAAATAAATTGTATGTTTTGTTGCAATGCTCCAGCGTGAGAATTGGTATCAATAGGTTGTGTTACAGCAACTATATTTACACCAGTCTTTTTTAATTCACTCGATATATAAATAGCTGAATCTCCAGTTCTACTAAATCTATCCAAGCTATAAACTAAAATATAACTCACTTTTTGTTTACATGATTTCACATACTTCAACATTCGTGTAAACTCTTTCCGCTCATCACTTTTAGCACTTTCATACGTACCGCCAAAATAGCCTTGCACATTTAGTTTATTTTTAATAGCATATTCATCGCAATATTTTTTTTGCCATTCTAAACTTTGATTGGTGTCGGCTTGTTCTTTAGAACTTACGCGAGTATAAATAACACAGTTTTGAATACTTGTATCAACAATCGCATTTACTTTACCCCTAGCAAATTGTTTTAATTTATCTTCTATGCTTATTTTTTCTGCCATCTTTTGTATGATTTTGTTTTTTGTTTTTTTCTTATTCCTTACGTCTTAATCTCTTACTACTCATAACTTAATCCTTATTAATATTTTTCAAACTTTCTTTTAGTGCTTTCTCTTTTTTATACATCTCAAACATCAGTAACGAAAATTTCTCTAAAGTTGAAATGGCACTTTCAGCTTCGTCTTCCGACAAATGGTCTAAGCCCTTAAAGTTTCGTAACTCCGAAACGGTTAAGCGCTTTTGTTTTTTTATGGGCGATGATTTTTGTTCTAACTCCTCTTTCATACTACATTAATCTAAATCAGTATCACCATCACCCACTAATAATTCTTTTACTCCTTTGCTTAAATCTAAGTTTTGTTTTTCATCACGTATTCTGTACTCCTTACCATCAGCATCTGTTACAATAAACTCCCTAAAATTCTTTTTACGAAATACTTTCATTAACTCGTCCGTAGCTTTATCTGATTTTAAAATTTCTAGTGGCTCTGTTTTTTTTGATTTGTATAATACAGTCAGTTTCTGAAAAGCTCCTTTTGTAACAATATTCAAAGCATTTATTTCCTGCATCGTTAACAGATTGACTTCTTTAGAGAAAGCATCCATATTTTCTTCTAACATAAAATTAAATACCAAGTTGGTTAAACTCACGCAAACTTGCGATTCGTATTCCTTTTTGTATAACAAATCTTCGCTATACAAATGTTCATTTTCCTTTATGTACGGAAACCAATCGCCATTTTTAAATACAATAATAGACACAGGTTTTTTAGTTGAAATAATTTCTGCCACCAAAATATGCAAGTAATTAAATTGTTTTTCGATAGCCGTAAAATCAGCTTCTTTATATTTGCCTGATTTTAAAAATTCTAAAAATTCTGCTTTTTCAGTATCATCTTTAATAGAATTTAGTACAGATAAATTTGCTTTACTTTCGGCTAGTGCACCAAAAATATCTTTAATAGGAATCGGTGAATAAATTTCGGTTACTATTTTTTGTATGATAGGTAATTCCACTCCAAAAGAGCGCAATTCTTCAACTACCTTGATCCATATATAATCTACAAAACTGTATTTACGGTTAGCATCGGCATTGGTTCTACTAAAACGAATGATGCCTTTTTCGTCCCAATGGCAAATGGTGCGGTAGCTTACACCAATAGTTTTAGCGGATAAGTTTTGCTGACTAATGGTTGTCATTAATTCACCTAATGAATCAAGACTTCGGGTATCAATAAATTGTTCTAATTCTAATGTTAGCATGGTCGGCAAGTATTTATTTTAAAATTAAATTCTAGTATTTGTATCACTTTCTAAAATTAGGCAGTATGTCATTATATTACACAAATGTAATAAAAATAATTTTAATATCCAAATATTTAGACCTATGGTTTTAAAATATATGTTTTGAAAAGTTTTTAAAAAGCAATACTTTAAGTAACAAATAGTGTGCCTATTATCTTTATTTATATCAAAAAATAAGCTAAAATATGTCATTTTAACAATTTAATTTGCACGTTGTGATGTGGTGTTAAATTAATTTGATACAGTTACAATGTTGGGTTTATTATGGGATGATTAACGATAATATAAGAACTTTATAAGATTATTATAAGAACTATATACGATTAATATAAGAGAACTATAAGATTTTATACTCAAATTTGCATTAAAAAATAGAAAACGTTATGGCACAGGAAAATTTAGAGTCGTACCTCGAAAAATTTGTATTGGTTAATTTAACTAAGCACGAATTGGTTAGTAAAATTTTACATTTTCAAGATGCTAATAAAAAATTGTCTGATGATTATGCGAAATTGTATCAATCGAAAAAAGAAAGTACAAAAAATCACCAAGGGCAAATTGATTTATTAAATAACAAGATTAATGAGTTGTTTAAGCAATTAGCCACAGAAGAGGTTTATAAAGAGCATTATAAAAAAGTAGCCGATTTAAAATTAGGCAATACATTTAACGTTAATGCGAGTTGGGTTGATAAAATTGTATTTGTATTAAAAGAAGCTGGTCGCCCATTACGCTCATCGGATATAATCGATGTGCTGTTAAAAAACGATATTTCGTTTAGAACAATTACCAATAAACAAAAAGGTTTATCTACTCATTTAACCAAGGCTTTAAAATACGGACGAATTATTGGAACAAAACAAAAAGGACAAAATGGGTATTTGTTTTCGTTGCCTGAATAAATAAGTGGATGTAATATTTGCGTAATATCATCGCCATATATTTGTAATATTTCAGTAAAATCAATGCGATATTTCAAAAACAGGAGGCTTTGACTTATATGAAACATACTGCAAAGCAGATTAAACAAGGTGCAAAGTAGATTAAACAAACTGCAACATACTGTGGGGTGCAGCTAAAAGTTCTTTTTCATTTGTATCGTCCTGTGTATCTTCCTAAAATAATTTTACAGAAGGGATTGCGGATTGATTAGGGAGTAGTTGAGGAGTCATGTGTTATCTTCGATAAACAATATGTTTTTATAGAGTAATATATCATCAAAATAAGACATACATCAATATTTAGTTGGTATAAATACAACAAATAATTCGGAAATTATATCAGATGTTTATATTTAATAACAGCTTGCATGAGAGCGCCAGAATTAGATACTTTAAATTTTTTATATAAATTTTTTTTATGTGTTTCTACGGTTGATACCGAGATAAATAATTTATCGCCTATGTCATTTGAAGATTTTCCATCCAAAAATAATTTTAATATTTCTTTTTCTCTATTTGTTATCAACGATATTACATCATCTAACAATGAATTACTAAAGTTGTATAGTTTTTTTGATAAAGAGTGATTTAAGTATATTTCATTATTAGCTACTGTATATATTGCTTCTATGATGTAAGATATAGGGTCTGTTTTTAAAACAAAACCATAAGCCCCTAGCTTTATCATTTTATGAACTAAAGCTAATTCATCATGAGTTGATAAAAAAATTACTTTAATAGTTAGTTTTTCTGTTTTAACAATATGTAAAATTTCTTCGCCATAGCCATCTCCAAAGCTATAATCTAAAACAATAATATCAATTTTATTTTCTAATGCCAAAATCTTAATTTTCACATCATTAATAGTCATAGCACTATCCACAAACTTAATATCAGTAAAGGTTTCTATGTATGATTTTAAACCCAAAATAACAAACTCATGGTCATCAGCTATAAAAACATTTATGTTTTTTTTATCGTTCATAAAGGAATATTAATAGTTGTTTTTGTACCAATATTGGATTTACTTATTATATCTATTGTTCCTTTCATGTGTTGAACTCTAAACAAAATATTACTTAAGCCATTACCTGAATGGGATGGTAATACCATAATGCCTTTTCCGTTATCTTCAATAATAAGCACTAATTTTTTTTCTAAAATAAATAAACTGACTTTAACATGATTAGCTTGAGCGTGTTTTATGACATTATTAACACATTCTTGAAAAATTCTGTAAATATTTGATTCTAAGTCTTCATTAAATCTTTTATCGCCTATACTGCAATTAACTTCAAAAGTGAGCTCATGTATCTCAAAATCAACAATACATTCGTTGATAGAAGACTTTAAACCAAAGTTTTTTAAATTCAAAGGAGATATTTTTTTTGTTATATTTTTTACTTCTTGAGATAAGATATCAATATACTTCTCTATTTTTTCGATATTTTCGATTGAATCGTTCGTGTTATTTTTTAAAAAATGTAATTGTAGTTTTATGCCATATAAAGTGCCTGCAGTGCTATCATGTAAATCTTTTGCTATGCTCGCTCGCTCGTAATCTTGTCCTTTAATATAAAATTCGTTTTGGCTTTTATATAAATTGGCAATAATATGTTCATTATTATTTTCTATTTGCTTATATGATTTACCGTATTTAGAATAGCATAAAATGCATACGACAATAAAACATATAGACACTAAAAAACATAAAATCATTAATTGATAATTTGTACTAAATTAAAGATAATTTCATTAAAATTTAGAGCCTGTTTAAATTTATATTATAATCATTGTTATAATGTGTTTTTAAGCAAAAAGATGCTCCAACTTTAGAGGAATTGCAGAGATAGTCTCGAGAAATTTTATCACGATATATCGGGATAAACAAAAGGACACAAAACAAAATTATTAGATAAATTTTCAACAGGTTCCTAATTCCTTCTTTCAAAAACAGAAGGCTTAGTGAAGATTTAACATGTTGAAAGTTTAATTGTTAATAATATAACGCTACAAATACCTAAAAACGTTATTTATTTTCACAATTAGGCGTATATTTATTAAACATAGCTGTACTTAATTTTGTTTAAAAAGTAGCCTGTAAAAAAAAATAATTTTTAAATTTACCAACACATGAAAATAAAAACAATACTTCTATTATTATTTGCAATAGTTACTGTTATTGTTAATGCACAAAATATTGGTATAAACAGTACAGGTGCTACACCTGACCCATCAGCATCATTAGACATTGACGCTTCTCCTAATAACAATACAGGCTTGTTAATTCCTCGTATTCCTTTATTAGCAACTAATATAGCAACGCCAGTAACAAGCCCAGCAATCATTTTATTAGTATACAATACTGCCACTGTAGGTAGTGGCACTGCTGCTGTATTACCAGGTTACTATTATTGGAGTGGCACACAATGGGTAACACTTGGTGGTAATGATTGGCACACCAATGGCAATATAGGAACCGCAGCAGGCACTAACTTTTTAGGGACTACTGATGCGGTTGATTTTGTTGTTAAAACTAATAATACAGAACGTATGAGAGTGCTATCAACAGGAAATGTAGGCATTGGAACATTAGCACCAGCAAGCTCATTGCATATTGTGGCTACAGCTACTAATACTGGTTTTCAGTTACAAGATGGCACGGAGGGTTTAAACAAAATATTAACTAGCGATGCAGCGGGTAAAGCAAGTTGGCAAATACCTATAATAAGTAATATAGTTTTAGGGGTTATACCAGCAACGAGCTTCACTGCTGCTGCAATTGCAGGTAATAATGATTTTTATAGTGGGGTTTCTTATTCATTAACCGCCGGCGTTTGGGAAATAGAATATCAAAATTGGGGCGAAATTTATACCCTTCCGAATAGTGGTTTTTTTTATACTCAATTAAGTACAAGTAATTCCGTTATTATATCACCAACTTCTTTTTCTTTGAATAAAACCTGTTTAACCATGCCTTATTTTAATGGAGCCACAATCGTTCCAGAAACAACAAGAATTATAAACGGAAAATGGATGATTACGGTACCAGTAGGAGGGCAAGTTATTTTTGTTTGGAATGGAGTTAATACTTCAACTATCACCACCGTTGCTTTTATGAATATGCTAACTGGGGCTATTGATCCATATTCATTTAGTTGGGCTAAAAAAATAATTTAAAAAAACCTATATTTGTTCCTTGGCTCCGCTGGATTTTGTGCGATCAAATACGCATAAAGCCAACCATCATTTTCTTAATCTGTAATTTTTAAATCTAACATCAAATGAAAATAAAAACAATACTTCTATTATTATTTGCAATAGTAACTGTTGCTGTTAATGCCCAAAATATTGGTATAAACAACACAGGTGCTACACCTGACCCATCAGCGGCATTAGATATTGTTAGTACAACCGCTGGTTTTGCTATGCCTCGTATGACAACAAGCCAACGTTTAGCGCTTGTAGCTCCTATTGACGGGTTACTCGTTTATGATACAAATCTTGGAGGTTATTACCGTTTTAGCACTATTAACAATAAGTGGGATTGTGCAACTACTCCAGCGGGAATAATAGACTACTTTGGAAACATAACAGCTCCAATTGGTTACTTGACTTGCGACGGCAGTGCTGTAAGTAGAACTACTTACCCCGAATTATTTAATGCCATTGGAACTTTATATGGTGCCGGTAACGGAACAACAACATTTAATTTACCTGATTTGAGAGGTGAGTTTATTAGAGGTATTGATAATGGGAGAGGAGTTGACTTGGGGAGGGTTTTGGGTAGTGGGCAGGGAGATGATTTTAAAAACCATTATCATAGTATTGATCCGCCAAATACCTTAACGGATGTACAAGGTAATCATGCCCATAATTACACTTATTTAGTTCCTGAAACACCTTCTGACGGTGTTTATGGAGTTGGAAGTCCTAATGAAACTCATAGAGCAACTTATAATGGTATTACTGATGTGCAGGGAGCGCACCAACATAACTTAGACATTTTACCTTTTAATTCTGCTAATACAGGTAATGGCGAAACACGCCCACGAAACATCGCATTGCTGCCTTGCATAAAATATTAAAATCAATCATCATTTTCTTAATCTGCAATTTTTAAATTTAACATCATATGAAAATAAAAACAAACTTTCTATTATTATTATTATTTGCAATAGTAACTGTTGCTGTTAATGCTCAAAATATTGGTATAAACAACACAGGTGCTACACCTGACCCATCAGCGGCATTAGATGTTGTTAGTACAACCGCTGGTTTTGTTATGCCTAGGATGACAACAACCCAACGCCTTGCTATCGCCAGTCCCATAGCAGGTTTGGAGGTTTATGATTTAAGTTTGAAAGGACATTATACATTTGATGGCACTAAGTGGGATTGTTCAGATAACCCTGCAGGAACCGTTAATTATTTTGCTAATGCCACAGCTCCAAATGGTTATTTAATTTGTAATGGACAGAGTGTCTTAAGCATAACTTATCCTGAGTTGTTTACGGCTATTGGATATTTATACGGTGGAAGTGGTGCTACGTTTAATTTGCCTGATTTGCGTGGTGAATTTATTAGAGGTATAGATAATGGAAGAGGGGTTAATGCGGGCAGAGTTATTGGAACGAATGAAGCAGCTTCCACACACAGAGAATTAGGTGGCACAAACACGGTAGGAATAATTAATAATTGGTGGTCTGACAGCAAATTAAATGTTGTTTCCGATGCAACAACTACATTAACACCACCAGCTAATGGAGGACAGTTAGTAAGCCCATATATTGATAATCCTTCTACGGTTTTAGTATATGAATTTCAACATCGCCCACGTAATGTGGCTTTGTTACCATGTATCAAATATTAAAATCAACCATCATTTTCTTAATCTGTCATTTTCCAATTTGGAATTTTTAAATATAATTATTAAAAAAATAAAAATGAATAAACGTATAGTTCTAGTGCTAATCATATTGGTTTGTAATATGGCGTTTAGCCAAAACCGCTTCATGCTTAATCAAAATGTATATATTAATATTACTAATAATGGTTATCTAGTAGTTGATAATGCTAATACAAATGCCATTACAAGTTTAGGTACAGGAGGTAATATTATTTCCGAAGGTGAAAATAATGTGGTAAAATGGAATATCAATACCTCCATAGGAAATTATATCGTTCCTTTTTGTACGAGTACATTGGTTAAAATTCCTCTAGCGGTTAATATTGCTGCGGCAGGTGTTGGTGCTAGTAGTGCTATTATTTTTAGTACTTACGAAACAGCAACTGACGCTAATACTGCTTACCCAAGTGATGTAACGAATATGAATTCTAATTGTGGTAATAATAATGGGTTATTTGCTGTTGATCGTTTTTGGCGTATTGATGCGGGTAGTTATACTACCAAACCAACGCCTGTAATTAAGTTTGTTTATAATAATGCATCTAATGAAATAGGAGGAACCAATACTATTATAGAGCCTCAATTAAAAGCTCAACGTTTTAATTCGGGATCAAACTCTTGGGAAACTCCTCAAAAATTGTACGGATTGGATAACTCATTATTACATTACGTTAGCGGTGTCAGTGTAACACCCACCGATTTTTTTAAATCATGGACCTTAATAGATACTGCCACTATGGCTTTACCTATTAGCATAGCTAGTGTTAGTAATAATACGATTTGTAGCGGTAGCTCTACCACCATTACTGCCAGTGGAGCAACGACTTATACTTTATTACCAGGTTCTTTGTCGCCAGGTTCAAGTTTCATTGTTTCACCAATTAGTAGCACGACTTATACAATATCAGGCACTGTAGGTACAGGAACGGCAACTTGCAAAAGTACTACCAACACTGTTGCTAATACTCTTATTACTGTAAACACAACGCCAACGGTTGGTATCACATCGGTTAGTAATAGTACTATTTGTTCAGGTAATAGCTCCGTTATTACTCCTAATGGTGCTACTAGTTATACATTACTCCCAATTAATACTGTAGGTACAAGTTTTACAGTATCTCCATCAACCACTACAGCTTACACAATTACTGGTTCAAATGCCTCAGGTTGTATTGCAACTGCTGCTAATAGTTATACTTTTAGTATTATTGTAAATACAACGCCAACCGTTGGTATTACATCAGTTAGTAATAACACTATTTGTTCGGGAAACAGTTCCGTCATTACGCCAAGTGGTGCGTCAAGCTATACTATTTTACCCATTAATATTTCTGGTAGTAGTTTTACTGTGTCTCCTACAAGTACTACAACATATACTCTTAATGGAACAAGTGCTTCGGGTTGTTTATCAGCAACATCTTCAAATCCTACAGTAACTATTACAGTAAATTCAACCCCAACTATCGGTATAGCATCCGTAAGTAGTAGTACTATTTGTTCGGGCAACAATTCTGTCATTACGCCAAGCGGCGCAAATAGTTATACTATTTTACCCGTTAATATTTCAGGTAGTAGTTTTACTGTGTCTCCTACAAGTTCTACAACATACACTATTAATGGAACAAATGCTTCGGGTTGTATCTCTTCGGTGGCTACAAATACTATGGTTACAATAAATGTAAATGCTACACCAACTATTGGTATAGCATCCGTAAGTAGCAACACCATTTGTTCTGGTAACAGCTCTATTATTACACCAAGTGGCGCTTCAAGTTATACGCTATTGCCCATTAATACTGTAGGTACAAGTTTTACAGTATCTCCATCAACTACTGCAACTTATACAATTAATGGTTCAAATTCTTCAGGTTGTATTGCAACAGCAGCTAATAGTTATACTGTTAGTATTACTGTAAATACAACGCCAACCGTTGGTATTACCTCAGTTAGTAATAATACTATTTGTTCTGGTAATAATTCTGTTATCACACCAAGTGGAGCATCAAGTTATACGATTTTACCTGGTAATGTTTCTGGTATTAGTTTTACGGTATCACCAACTAGTACGACAACATATACGGTTAATGGAACAGATGCTTCAGGTGTTTGTATCTCTTCGGTGGCCACAAATACTACGGTTACAATAAATGTAAATGCTACACCAACTATTGGTATAGCATCCGTAAGTAATAATACTATTTGTTCAGGTAATAATTCTGTCATTACGCCAAATGGTGCTAGTAGCTATACGTTATTGCCTATTAATACGGTTGGTACAAGTTTTACAGTATCTCCATCAAGCACTACAACTTATACAATTACTGGTACAAATGCTTCAGGTTGTATTGCGACAGCAGCTAATAGTTATACTGTTAGTATTACTGTAAATACAACACCAACCATTGGTATTACATCGGTTAGTAATAATACCGTTTGCTCGGGTAATAGTTCAATTATAACGCCAAGTGGCGCATCAAACTACACTATTTCTCCTATTAATATTTCTGGAAATAGTTTTACGGTATCGCCTACTAGTACTATAACTTATACCATTAATGGAGCCGATGCTTCAGGCGTTTGTATCTCTTCAATTGCTACAAATACTACGGTTACAATAAATGTAAATGCTACACCAACTATTGGTATAACTTCTATAAGTAATGGTACTATTTGTTTAGGTAATAGTTCAATTATAACGCCAAGCGGCGCATCAAGCTATACATTATTGCCTACTAATTCAGTTGGCACAAGTTTTACGGTTTCGCCAACGGTAACTAGCACCTACACGATTAATGGTATAAATGTACTTGGTTGTGTAAATAACGTAACAAATAATGCAGTGGCTCAAGTAATAGTTGATATTATTCCATTGCAAACACCAACTGTAACTAACATTTCTTGTAACGGAAGTAATAATGGAGTTATTGGTTTAACTATTTTAGGAGGTACATCAAGTTATACATTTACATGGAGTAATGGAAGTTCTTCTTCTACACTAACAAATCTTTCAACTGGGGGATATTCCGTAACCATTTTAAGTGTAAACAGCTGTAGCCTAAGTCAGAATTTCATTATCACCGAACCTTCGTCAATTACACTATCATCAACATCTTCAAGTACTGTATCATCTTGTCAGCAAAATCCAACAGGTTCTGTAAGTTTATCTCTTACGGGTGGAACACCAAGTTATCAGGCTAATTGGAGTAATGGAGCTACTGGATTGATAAATAGTAATATACCAGCAGGTGTTTATACCGCTACAGTAACTGATCAAAATAATTGTTTTAAGTTATTTACATTCACAATTGATACACTGGGTATTTCAAACTCACAATGTGTTGAACTATTAGTTCCTGAATTATTTTCACCGAATGGTGATGGAAAAAATGATTTATTTGTAATTTCAAAAATAGAAGTATTTCCAAATAATATGCTCAGTATTTATAATAGATGGGGTAGCTTAGTCTATCAAAAAAAGGCATATAATAATAGTTGGAATGGTAAGCCTAATGTGAGTGATGCTATAGGTGGAGGATTACTCCCTGCAGGAACTTATTTCATTATACTTGATTTTGGGGACGGAATCAGTAAAGTATATAATGGCTATGTAGAACTTCAATATTAATTAAATAAAATAATATAACATGAAAAAGAATAAAAATATAGCTATACTAATTTATTTGAATTTTATAATCACATTTAGTTTTGCTCAACAAGAATTACAAACGAGTACTTATTTTTTTAATCCTCTAATAATTAATCCAGCTTATGCAGGAAGCCAAAAATCATTAGTAATTAATGCAACCGTAAGAGATCAATGGACAAACTTTAAAGGCGCACCTAAATCTCAATTTCTCACAATACATGCACCATTAAAAGGTGAAAGTATTGGATTAGGGCTTTCTTTTGTTAATGATAAAATTGGCGCACACTCTAATAAATCAATCTCAGCTAGTTGGTCATTTAGTGTTAAATTAAATAAAAAGAACCATCGTTTAGCATTGGGTATTAACCCAGGTATAGATATTTATCAAACTAATTATACAAACTCTAAAATTCAAGATAATTCTGATGGTGTATTTACCGATGGCATTAATTACACAAAAATATTACCTAATATTGGAGCTGGCTTATATTATTACGGAGAAAAATTTTATTTAGGGGCGTCTTCGCCTAAAATAATTAAAAATAATTTTAATTTACCTGGTGGTCAGATTGCTTTACAAGAAAATCATTTTTACTTCTTTGGTGGTGCTATTTTTAAATTAAATAGTTTAGTAAGTATGAGGCCTTCTTATATCGTAAAGTATGTTAATAATGCTCCACTATCTATTGATGGTAATCTATCTTTTTTAATATTAAATAAAGTTTGGATTGGTGCTATGTACCGTTACAAATCCGCAATAGGCTTAAATGCCATGTATTATTTGACAGAGCAATTTAATATAGGATATGCTTATGATTTTACATTAAATTCCATTCAAAAATATAGTTCAGGATCTCATGAAATTATGTTATCGTATAAATTTAAAAGTAATAGTAAGGGATATTCCTCTCCTCGTTATTTTTAAAAAACGTTCATCATTATAAACACCAAAAAATACTAAATTTTAATATACCCACTTTTACTATGATTTATTTAAAAAAAATAAAAACTATTATCATTCTTTTAATTTTCTGTTATAGTCTAACAAATGCTCAATCTTTAAAACAAAAAGCAGCGAACAAACTGTATGCAAATATGGCTTATTCCGAAGCTTACATGTATTTCAAAGAATTAACCGCTAAAAAACACACAACCTCTGACGATAATATTAGAAAAACAGCGATGTGTGCCTATAATATAATGGATTATATTAATTCAGAAAAATATTTTAAAATGTTATTAAATCAATTTCCTAATCAATTTAATATAAATGATGCCTTTACGTTATTTCAATCGCTTAAATATAATGGAAAGTATAATGAAGTAAATTCATTTTTAGAAATAATCAATGCAAAAAAACCGAATTCCATACTGGCTAATTCATATAAGCTTAACCCCAACTATTTATCAGAAATAAAAAAAGATTCCGGCTCGTATATAATAAAAAATTTGGATGCTATAAACACTGAGTGTTCAGAATTTTCGCCTTATTACGATTCAAACTTAAATCGATTAATTTTCTCATCAAATAGAAAAAATTCAATTTCCGAAAATGAGGTTTTTGCATGGGATAATACTTATTTTATTGACTCATATTCTGCTTATAAACAAGATTCTATTAATTTCAATAGCCCTTCTACAATAAGTGGTACTTTTAAAACAAAACACCATGACGGACCAATTATAGTTTCCGCAGACGGAAAAAAAATGTTTGTTACGCGAACAAATAAATTAACAGAGAAAAATAAAATAAGACGGTTTGATATAATTATTTATACATTAAATCCCGATGGAAAATGGGATGACGGTGTTAAATTTCCATTTTGTTCCGAAGAATACTCTTTAGGTCATCCTGCTTTAACTAATGATGGTAAACGTATTTATTTTTCCTCCGATATGCCTGGTGGTTTTGGAAAAAGTGATTTATGGTATTCTGATAACGTAAATAATCAATGGCAAAAACCTATAAATTTAGGCCCTACCATTAATACAGAAGAAAGAGAATCATTTCCTTTTATATACGAAAATAATATTTTGTTTTTTGCTTCAGATGGTAGAGTTGGTTTGGGTGGCTTAGATATTTATTTTTGCTCGCCAACAATGGATGCCTATTTCGAACCTCAAGCATTAAGCTATCCCATTAATACAAAATATGATGATTTTGGAATTTATTTAAATACTGATTTCAAAAGCGGATATATTGCTTCCAATAGAGATAAAGGAAAAGGTAAGGACGATATTTATTATTTTAATGCTAAACAATCTATTATCAATATATATCAAAAAGGAATTATTTATGATTCTAATACCAAATTGCCAATTAGTAATGCTAAAGTGTTTTTAATGGATAAAATTTATAATAAACTAGATTCAATAACTACCGATACGAAAGGTAATTATAATTTTAAGCTGGTACAAAATATGTACAAGTTTAAAATTGGTGCAAAAGAGCGCCAAAAATTTTACGATAAAATTGTAATTATTGATACGTTTAAAATTGGTAAAAATAAAGTAGATATTTATTTATACCCAAAATACAGATTATTAGTTAATGTGGTTGATTCTATTACTAATACACCTATTAACGAAGCGAAAATTTCATTGATACATAAAGATAAAGAAACTATTGTTTTTGAAATGACAGATTTAAATGGCAATATTTACGAGCTGTTGAAAAACAAAAAAATGGGAGATAAAGTTGATGTAGCTTTAAAAGTTGAGAAGGAAGGATATAAGACTAAAATTGTTCCAAAAAATTTTATTTTAGATACTAATATTATTGTGAGATATAATTTCAAATTATCTAAGAAAAAAGAAATCTCGTATGATTTAGAAATAGTGGATGAAAATGGTAACCTAATAAATGCAAGTATAGAAGTTGTAAATAATAATACGAATAAAAGCATTTATAAAAATAAAAATAACGGCAAAGAAAGATTACAATTAAAAAGTGGAGAAAATTATGGTATTTCCATTGCAGCCGATGGATATTTGTTTCAATCAGAAAATCTAATCATACCTGACGATGCTGAATATAATAAAGTAAAAAGAGTTGTTTTGAAAAAATTGACTAAAGGAAATAATATAGTTTTGAATAACGTATTTTTTGACGTTGCTAAATCAACGCTTCGTCCCTCTTCAATAAGAGAATTAGATAGATTATTTGATATTTTAACAGCAAATCCTTCTATGAAAATTGAACTTTCTGGACATACTGATAGCCATGGGAATAAAAATTCAAACCTTAAATTATCATTGGCGAGAGCGGAGGCAGTAGTAGATTATTTAATTTCAAAAGGTATAAACAATAAAAAATTGGTGCCTAAAGGATATGGATTTTCTATTCCTGTTGCAACTAATGATACTGAAGAAGGAAGACAATTAAATAGAAGAACTGAATTAAAAATATTAGAAATTAACTAAGAAATGAGCCCGAAAAATAATAGTTTATATATCTTGAATAAAATATTTAACTGTAATTTTTACTGTTTATTATTATTATCATTTAATAGTTTATTTGGACAAAATATTACTGACTTAGAACAATCACTGAAAACTTCGGATGATGCTGATAAAGCAAATATATACAATCAACTAGCAGAATTAAATCTTAGTAATAAACCTGAAAAATCAATAGAATATGCTCAATTATCTGTAAAATTTGCAAAACAAAATAAGGATATATTCGAAGAAGCACTAGCAAATATAAATTTAGGAGATGCAAATAAAGTCCTTAAAAATAATTCAAACGCTATTACTTTTTTTAATTTAGCATCTCAGTTATTAATCAATTCTAAGAATAATGCTAACTTAAGTGTAGTATATGCTAAGCTATCCAGTTTGTATATATTAGAAAATAATTTAGAAAAAGCCTTCTCTATAAATGAGCTTGCAAATGAATTATTTATAAGAACAAATGACAAAAAAGGTTCTGCAAATTGTTTAATTAATATTGGTGATATATATGGGAAGCAAACTAAATATGAAGGTGCAATTAAAAATTATAATGAAGCTTTAAAATATTATCAAAGTACAAATGATAATAAAATGTTAGTTCGACTATATTCACGGATAGGAAATACCTATTCTAATTTCGGTGATTTTAATAATGCGAAAATAAATCTTAATAAGGCGTTTGATATTGCTTCAAAAAACAACTTAAATTCAGATGCAGAAACGATACTTAAGAGTATCGAAGTTGTAAATAAAAATTCTACTAATTTTAATAAATCTCAAACTAACTTTGCTGCACAAGAGAAGCACACATTAGTAGATAACGCAGACTATTTAATTAGACAAAATAATTTATCGATAACTGAAATTGAAAAATTAAGTATTGAAAACCAAGTTAAAGCATTTAAATTAAAAGCACAACAGGATGAATTGATTAAAACAAAAATAGAAGCCGACAATAAAGCAAAAAAAATATTGCTTTTAGAAAAAGAAACTGAATTAAAAGAAATTAACCTTCAAAAGCAAAAGGTAATCATATTTATTATTTCTTTAAGTTTAGCCATTGTAACACTATTAGTTTTATTTATTGTACATTCTTTACGTATTACAAAAAAACAAAAAAATATTATTCAAGTACAAAAAAATATAGTTGATGAAAAACAAAGGAGGATCATTAGTGGCATTAATGCTGCATCTATTATCCAATCTTCAATTCTGCCTCGTAAAAATTTATTAGATAAGTTGTTGCTTAAACATTTTATAATTTACTTACCTAAAGATATAGTAAGTGGAGATTTTTATTGGGTAAAGGATTTAGGTAGCGAAATTTTATTTGCAGTAATAGACTGCACAGGTCATGGTGTGCCTGGTGCGTTTATGTCGTTACTTGGTTATAATTTATTAGAAAGAATTGTAATGGAGAAAAAAATAAGGCAACCCAATCAAATTTTAGATGAATTAAATACTTCGATTATCCAAACAATGGCAGATGATAAAGATGTGGTCTATGTAAAAAATGGTATGGATATGACTTTAATTAAATTAAATAAAGTAACGAATGAATTAGAGTTTTGTGGGGCAAAAAATAATTTATTAATCTCAAGAAATAACACGATAATAGAAATGAAAAGTGACCGTATGTCAATAGGTCATATTTTTGAAGGATCGTTTAATTTAAAAAAAGAAAAATTACAATCGGCTGATATTATATATTTATATACGGATGGATTCAAAGATCAAAAAGGGGGAAGGGATAATCGCTGTTTTTTGGATGAGCGATTTAAAAAACTTTTAATAGAAGTTTCCTCACTAGATTTAGATGAACAGGTAAAAGTAATCCAAAAAAATCATTTTGATTGGAAAGGAACAAACGAACAGACTGATGATATATGTTTAGTTGGGATTAAAATTAATTAATAGTATAAAACATGAAAAATTTATATAAATTAATGGATGAGCAGCATTTAATTATGTCGTTCGTAAGTGATTTTTCGAGAGAGAAATTTGCTTCATTATTAACCTTAATTAAAGATACAGTTAGCAAACCAGCTATCCCTTTTTTTATTCAAAAAAGATTATATGCTATTTCTGTCGAGAGTTTAGACAATATTGTAAAATATATAAATGCTACAAAGCAAGATAATTTGCCTATTAACTTTAGGTCAAATTTGTTTATTATTACTGAACAATTGCAATGCTATGAAATAAAAACAGGTAGTTATATTTTGAATTCAGAAAAAGATTTATTGCAAAGTCAGATAGACTTGGTAAATTCACTAAATAAGGAGCAATTAAAAAAGTTTTATTTAGCGACATTATTAAAATCAAAACCTGAAGGAGGAGGGTTAGGCATAATAGAAATGGCTTTGAAAACTAATAATAAAATTGAATATGATTTTTTATATGAAACTGAAAACATTTCTTTACTTTTAATCCAAACAAAGTTAGAAAAGCAGTAAATCAGTTTGCCTAAACTAAAAAAGTACTAATTATTGAAGGAATGAAAAATATATGAAAAATTTAATTATAAAGCCCACACAATTATCTCCAGCAGTTGTATTCGATCACGATAATAGTAAATTTGAAATTTCAGGAGAATCAATTCCTGAAAATGCAGCTGAATTTTATATCCCAATAATTCAATGGCTAAAAGATTATGAATCTATTATGTATTATGCTAAAAGTGAATATGGTAAAATAAAAAAACTATCGTTAAATATAAAATATGATTATTTTAATTCTACATCAGCCAAATTTATTTTAGACATTTTCCTTGTTTTACAAAAATTTATAAAAGAAGGATATGATGTTGAAATTAACTGGTATTATAATGATGGAGATATTGATATGAAGGAAGCGGGAGAAGAGTTTGCAGGTATATGCCCAAAATTATTAATTAATTTTTTGTGTGTAAATAAATAATATTTTTTATAATCTAAAATATTTTTCTATTTTTTATTATTAATACAATTTGTTTAATAGATGAAAGCTCAGGTATGTAATGTGAGTGAGCTTATACCTTAAAACGTGATTTATTTTCCTAATAAATGGTACTATATATAAATCTAACTATTTGTATCATTGTTGTATATTAAATAATTAATCTAAAAAATGGTTATGAAAAACAAAATCTACTTCGTATTTATTTCTTTTTTTGCATTTAGTATTCAAATGGCTGAAGCACAAAAACCATCACGCTATTTAAAGGGGGCTCTCGATGATAGCGTGTCAATCAAAAATCACGTTAAAGAAATGGAGACTAAAGGGAAAGATACGACTTATAAAAAAAATATTATTCCTAAAATACCTTTGACGTTTATTCATCAAAAAACCGCAACAACGAGTACATTAACTACTCATTTCCCCTATCCAATTATTATGATACACGGCGTAGCATCTAGCTCTGATGCGTGGTTATCTCTTTATAATTATGCATTAACACAAGGTTGGAGTTATGGCGGCACTATGAACTACTGTTTAAATAGCGATTCCAATAATATGGTTGCTAATCTTACTACTGATATAACAGATTTTACTGTAGGACTTACAAATTCCGATTTCTATTTAGTAAACTTTAATGTTGAAGTTGATGGAATGGCTTATGGTAATTTCGGTAATAATTCTGTATTAAGTAATGAAGCTGCTATTTATAAACAAGGTGTTGCTTTAAAGAAAGCAATTAGCCATGTTCTTGCAATATCTGGCAAAGATAAAGTAATTGTTTTAATGCATTCTATGGGTGGCTTAGCTACTCGACAATACATAGAAAATCCTACATTATGGCAACCAGATGGAAAACATCATATTGCCAAGTATGCAGCTATGGGGACCCCACATGGTGGTAGTAATATGACTGGCACATGGGTATTATCTCCTTTTATACCACTTGATGAACAATCAGATGCTCTTCGTGATTTAAGAAGAAATTATTTTTATTCAGGAAATCCTGGTGTTTTTTTACATAGCGGAATTGAAGATTACAGCGTGATGGATGATTCTTTTTTTTATAACTTTTACAACGATGATGTTAATTGTAATGGAACGAGTGGTGATACTATTGTAGGTTTAAATCAAAAATTAATATCTACCGACATAGATTATTCATCTGTTATAGGTGATTGGACATTTGACCTTACAGGAACTGGAGATGGTATTGTAGATGTATCTGATGCACAAATTAAAAATTTTTACCCAACATTAAACTCCGAAACATTTATAGTAGATCAGTCTCATACAGCATTAACCGCATTAACGCAAGAAGAATTTTTAGTGATAGACGAACCGGATGATTTGTCTTTAGCTTATAATATACAAAAAGATACTCTATATTATGGCTTTATAACGATGCAGGCTAGTGACGGTCTTTATATTACTGATTATGACCAATACCGTTTTCAAACTCAAACTACAGGTTATATAAATATTACAGCTGATAATTTTTATACGCTACCTTATCAAATAAATGTAGTCAGTAGCGGTGGCCTTATTTTTTCGCAAACATATTCCTCATATCCTATTATAACCCCTGCTATTAGCTTACCCATTGGCTCGTACAGCTTACAAATATCAGCAATGCCATCTCCTGTTTCATGGCAATATCCCTATAATTATATTATTAATTTCACTCAATCAATCGCAACAAACTTAGTTGAGCCAACATTTATTAATTCAATAGATATTTCTCCTAACCCTACCAATAGTAAGTTACATCTAAAAGCAATCAATAAACAAAATGAATTAACGCAAATTTGTATAACTGATATTATTGGAAAAGTTGTTTATTCATCATCAACTGCTGACGGTTTAATTGATTCAATAATTGATGTTTATAATTTTGATAATGGACTATATTTTATTCAATTAAAAAATAATTCATCATCTTACTCCACTAAATTTTTTAAAACATAATAACCACTTCATACCCAAAATGACTAATGAGCGGTCGTTACAGCCTTAACTTATTTAAAGCCTATTAAATATATTTTATATCATGAAAAAAATCACTTCTTTAGCCACCTCTTTCCTTCTAATCTTATCGTTAGGAGCTTACTGCCAAAATGTGGGTATAAATGCCACAGGCGCCATCCCAAACAATAGCGCTATATTAGATTTAAACACAGGTAATACTTTTACTAGCCCAAACGGCAAAGGCTTATTACCAACCAATGTGTCTCTTACCAGTATTATAGACGTGGTAACAGTAACTAGCCCAGCTACAAGTTTATTGATATATAATACCGCCACAGCAGGCAGTGGTACAGCAGCCGTATTGCCAGGTTATTACTATTGGAATGGCATAAAATGGGTTGCCTTTGATGCTTACGATTGGCGCACCGCAGGCAATGTTGGTACAATTGCAGGCATTAATTTTGTCGGCACAACCGATGCACAGGACTTGGTTTTTAAAACAAATAGTATAGAAAACATGCGAGTAACTAATGGAGGCAACGTAGGTATAGGAACAGCAACCCCTGCAAGCTCATTACACATTGTAGCAACAACTACTAACACAGGCTTTCAATTACAAGATGGGACACAAGGTTCAAATAAAATATTAACTAGTGACGCTGCTGGTAAAGCAAGTTGGGTATCTGGGCAAACAGTAAATCTTATAACATCTGTGCCAAATGCTATAACAATTTCAAGTTGTTTATGGACAGACACCGGAGAAACGATTACGCTGCCAACAGTTGGATTTTATATAGTAATGAGTAATATACAAGAAGCTCTTTCAGTCGGCGTCACTGGCGGTTATGCAGAAATACGCTTGGATAATGGAACGGGTGTTTTTGCCGCTATTCCAGGGACAAACTATTTATCCGGTGCGCCAAGTGGTCTATTTGTTAAAATTGGCGGAACTTTTTTTATAAAGGTTACTACACCTGGCACATTTAGAGTTTTTTTTGCTTGTTGTCCTAATCCAGCAGCCAATACTAATTGGACAAGTATGTCACATCTCTCTGCATTCTTTTATTCGAATTAAGAAATGTGAATACAAATTTAAGTGATTGTTTCTAGTTTTTATTATGAAGTAGTATGATGTATAGATAAACAAGATTTAGGTAAAATTTTTCACGAAAAAATAACCAGTAAATCAGGAACCAGATTAATTTATTTTGAAAATTTTGATAATAATACATTTAATGTTGTTACAGAATTAACTTAAAAAACTGGCGACGAAGAGTTTCCTCTGAATATTATAAAGCCAGAGTATTTGATTTACTAGTTAAAATATGTATTCCGTTTAGCGTTATATAAAATAAGGTTTTTAGGTATATTTTAAAAAATAGATTACATTTATATTTGCATTAAATAAATGTATATAATATCATGAATAAAATCACTTCTTTAGCCAGCTCTTTCCTTCTAATCTCATCTTTAGTAGCTTATAGCCAAAATGTGGGTATAAATGCCATAGGCGCCACTCCAAACAATAGTGCTATATTAGATTTAAACACAGGTAATACTTTTACTAGCCCAAACGGCAAGGGCTTATTGCCAACCAATGTGCCTCTTACCAGCATTACAGATGTAGTAACAGTAACTAGCCCAGCTACAAGTTTATTGATATATAATACCGCCACAGCAGGCAGTGGCACAGCTGCTATAGCACCAGGTTATTATTATTGGGACGGAACACAATGGGTTTCCTTTAAAGTGAGCGTTCCTACTGGTATTATTGTGATGTGGAGCGGTTCGGTAGGAAGTATTCCATCGGGCTGGGCTTTTTGCGATGGTACTAATAGCACCCCTGATTTAAGAGACCGTTTTATTTTAGCCTCAGGTACTACTAATGCTGTAGCTAGCACTGGCGGAAACAACAACGTAACCCTTACAATAGCAGAATTACCAGCTCATTTGCATACAGGAACAACAACTAATGATGGAAATCATTTTCATACACAAGGTGCAAATTCTGCGGGTGTTTTTTATTCCGCCCCATTACCTGCCGAATTAAATACTGGACTGGCTAGTGGTTCGCAGTTTGCCGACGCTGGTGCTTCGGGTATTTCACGAGGCGGCTTCCAAACGTCAATTACTGGTAACCATAATCATACCTTTACAACCGATGCCATGCCCGCAGCCACTAGCTTTGATAACAGACCAGCTTATTATACGTTGGCTTATATTATGAAATTATAATTTTCCAGCTTTCGTTAAAACTTAATCACTTATCAAATAACTATAACCGAATCTGAAAGCAACATGCAATAAATTAGATAGTTTTAATTATTTTTGAGACCAATAAATGTATATTATATCATGAAAAAAATCACTTCTTTAGCCACCTCTTTCCTTCTAATCTTATCGTTAGGAGCTTATAGCCAAAATGTGGGTATAAATGCCACAGGCGCCACAC
>JAYVDU010000534.1:0-9359 GCA_043749245.1 Bacteroidota bacterium
AAAATAAATGACAGGTAAAACTAATAATTATAAAACAACTTAAAAAAAGAAATCATGAACAACACATTAAGAAACCGCGTACAATTAATTGGTAATTTAGGTAATGCGCCAGAAATTAAAACATTTGATGGTGATAAAAAAGTAGCAAAGTTATCTTTAGCGACCACCGAAAAATATAAAAATCAAAAAGGTGAATGGGTAAGCGATACCACATGGCATTACTTAACAGCTTGGGGAAATCAAGCGGAATTTGCAGAGAAATTTTTAGTTAAGGGTTCTGAAATTGCGATTGAAGGAAAATTAAAAAACAGCACTTATACAGACAAGGATGGCAACAAACGCACCTCAACAGAAATCCACATCAATGAATTTATGATGCTTGGAAAAAAGAATTCATAATAACTGAGAGAAAAACCACCACACAAAAAAACGCTTACATCATCTGTAAGCGTTTTTTTTATTTATAATACTTTTTTTATAATTGCTTTTTAATCGCAGCCAAAATTTTCGTAGCCTCCTCATCAGGTAATTGCATGCCTAATTTAATGAGTTTACCTTGACAAATAAATTCGATACGCTCGCCCCCTTTTACCCAAAATGTTTGGCTAAAATAATCGGCTATATTGGCCTGTTCTACTTTAATCACATCCCAATCTGAAATTAAATTTAAATCGAACTCTTTTATTTTACCACGCCCATTGATATTTTGTTGATAATGTAAAATGCCATTTTTTATCCAAAGCTTTTCTTGTCCAAATCGCTTCCACATATAAACGCGTATGATTTTAAATTCGAAATAAGCCCAAAAGCCAAGCCAAATAATGATCATGAGTTTTGCATTATCATTGGTAAGCTTAAAATAATTAACGAGGATAATGATGCCACTGACCGACCATGCGAAAAGCCATAAGAATAATAAATTGGTTTTCTTTTTTTCGGCAGTAGGTAAAATCACCAAACTAAACACATTATCTTTTATAAAGATTGATGAACGCTTACCTATAACTTGTATATTTTCTTTTGACATTTAGATCCTATTTAAATTCATTTAATTAGTAGAAAATGAGTTACATTTTCACAAGATACTTCCCTTCCATTACAGGAATGATTGGGCACAAATTTAAAGTAAGACAATATTTAATATCACGTTCTAAATCTAATTTCGCTAAACGATTTCGATGAGATGAATTTGATAAAAAATCATACATGTCATTCTTTGCCACATTATATAAGTGTTTCGAAGCAATAGCTGAATCACAATCTATTTGAAAATCTGATTCTGAAGTTAACTTATCAACCACAGCTCCTGCAAATAAAGTATCTTCTAAATTAAATTTGTTTTTCCAACCAGCGCATACTAAAATCACATCTTTTTTTTGAGCCACTAAATAATCACATACCACATCTAAATTTAAAAAACTACCAATAATAATTTTTGATGCCTTTCGACTTGCTTCAATTGCTTGTGTTCCGTTAGTAGTAGAGATAGCAATGGTTTTTCCTTTTACTTTAGAATTCATATATCCAAAAGGACTATTACCTAATTCAAATCCTTCCATCATTTCGCCATCACGCTCGGCAGCAGCCATAAAACCATTAGCTTGGTATTCTTTTGCTTCCTGAACGGTAGCAACGGGAATCATTTTACTAACGCCATTATAAAATGCCGTTACAATGGCTGATGTGGCTCTGAATACATCAATCACAACTACAACAGCTTCATCTTTATGGAACAAATTATAAGCCTGTGGTGTATAGCAAACTTCGATTTTCATGGCTGGACTAAATTATTTTTTCAAAAATGGCATCTTCGCTACTTTAGCTTTAATAGCCTTATCACGAATGATGATGAAAATTTCAGTATCTGCTTTTGCAAACTCCTTATTAACGTAACCCATCCCAATAGCGATGTTTAAGGTTGGTGACTGAGTACCGGATGTTACCTTACCAATGATATTTCCTTGGGCATCTGCAATTTGATAATCGTGGCGAGGAATACCTCTATCAACCATTTCAAAGCCAACTAGTTTTTTAGTAACACCTTCTGTTTTTTGTTTTTCGATAGCTGCACGATTGGTAAAATCCTTCGTGAATTTAGTAATCCATCCCAAACCTGCTTCAATAAGTGATGTTGTGTCATCGATATCATTCCCATATAAACAAAAGCCCATTTCTAAACGCAAGGTATCGCGAGCTCCTAATCCAATTGGTTTGATACCAAATTCTTTTCCTGCATCAAAAATGGAATCCCACATGTCAATGGCGTGTTCATTATCAAAATAAATTTCAAATCCGCCAGCACCAGTATATCCAGTATTAGATACAACTACATTATCAATTCCATTAAATTTTCCTTTTACAAAAGAATAATACGGAATCTCTGCTAAATTAATATCTGTTAGTTTTTGTAAAGTAGCCATTGCATCTGGTCCTTGTATAGCAAGCAACGACGTCTTTTCGGAAATGTTTTGCATATCTACACCAAAGGTATCATGTTGCTTAATCCAATTCCAATCTTTATCAATATTAGAAGCATTTACCACTAACATATATGTTTTTTCATTGATGCGGTAAACAATTAAATCATCTACAATTCCACCATCGTTGTTCGGAAGGCAAGAATACTGTGCCTTTCCATCAACTAAGACAGACGCATCATTACTAGTTACTTTTTGAATCAACGCCAATGCGTTATCGCCTTTTAAAATAAACTCACCCATGTGGCTTACGTCAAAAACACCCACACTGTTTCGAACCGTAGCATGTTCATCATTTAATCCAGTATATGAAACAGGCATATTATAACCTGCAAATGGTACCATTTTAGCTCCTAGAGCAATATGTTTTTGAGAAAGAGCCGTGTTTTTCATTTCAGTGTAGGTTTTATATTTTTTAAAATTATTTTAATCAGTGGAGTATTCATTTTGTAAACGAATACAAGCTTTAAATTTACTATTTTATAAGCGAATTCAAAACCGCCAAATATTTTTCTTTATTCGCTTCTACCGAATAATGTTGCTTTACTGTCTCTCTTCCCTTGTTACCAATGCGTTCACGTAGTTCTGAACTTTCTATTAACAGCGACAAACAATCTATCCATTCCCGTTCATTACTTGCCAAATAGCCATTTATACCATGTTGTATAATATCATTATTAACGCCAACTGGCGACATAATAGTGGCTACGCCGCAAGCCATATAAGACAATCCTTTTAAACCGCACTTACCTTTTGCCCACTCATCATTTGGAATAGTCATGATGCCAATATCAAACTGATTAATATCATTTACCTCCGTTAGAGCACTCCACGATTTACTAATAATGTCTATTTCCGAATTAGAATAGGATTCTTGTCCGATAACATGAATAGCAATTTGATTGGGATATTTTTTTTGAAGAATTTTTAAAACAGGAATAGCCATTTCAAAGTGTTTGATTGTACTGATACTGCCACTCCAACCAATTACTATTTTTTTGTCAGTTTGAGCAGTCCCGATAGCTATCGGGACAAGAATTTTTTTTGTTGGTTTATGAAAATCCGTATCAATTGTTGTTGGAATAATAACCGTGTTTTTATTGAACTGTTTGGCGTAATCAGCTAAATAAGCGTTTCCGGCTATAACAGTATGTGCGTGTTGTATGTTGATTTTAGTTTTATTTGGATTTTTTAAAAACTCAAATTTTTTATTTTCGGGAGAAGTATCCAATAACCAAATACTATCATCAAAATCAAAAATGACGTTGCTTCGTTTACTTAATTGTTTTTCGAAAAACGATGAGCCTATCAATAATGCTTCTCGCTGAATAAACACGGCATCAAAGTGTTTCGCACGTTGTAAATCTTTGAAACGAATTAAAAATGATTTTAAAATAATAAAAAATTTTTTACTATAATTTCCCGGTTTATAAAAAACCGCATCATCTTTTTCAGTAATTATTTCAGATAATTCCCATTCAAATCCTTGTGATTTAAAATACTCTAAATATTGCTCAAAGCGGTATCTTTGGCTAGGAGAGCGATTTAAGCGGTGATCGACTATGAATAATACAGATGGCATTAAGCGTATTTTTTTTTGTATGTTAAATAAAATAATAAAACTCAATTTGGCTCTAACTATACAAAAAATAATAGTTAGAGCCAAATTGAAATTATTGAAATAAACTATCTAAATTTATATTTTGTTGCATAATGATATTAGAATATTGATTTTTTTTTACGCCATTAGCAGTAATCATAGTTAAATGCACCGCTTTTTTTGTTTTAGAAGCTTGTTTAAATTCATCTATTTTTCGGTTTAAGTTTGAAAAATAATTTTTGTCAATTGTAAATTCATTTATTGAAAATTTCATTTCACAAATATTAATAATGTAATCGTTTCTATCAATTAATAAATCTATTTGCGCATTTTTATTTTGCCACGATGCTGAATTTGTAGAAACTCCTGATATTCCCAAGGCTTTTTTTATTTCATCAATATGGTACAAGCAAACTTGCTCAAAAGCATACCCACACCATGTTTTGTAAGCATTACTATCCATGGCATTAAACCAGTAATTTTTATCAAGAACGCTTGCTTTTTTAATATGCTTAAAATAAAAGTTAGAATAAAAATCAGTTAGTTGAAATAACGCATCTCGTTCATTTTTTTCGTACGACATATACTTTGTAATAAATCCACTTTCTTCTAATTCCTCTAAAATACGGGTAGTACTGCCAGCACTAGATAATTTAGATAGTTTCAATAATTCGGTACGAGTTAATCCTTTTGCTTTTTTACTTAATGCTTCAATTACAGCCTTGTATTTTTCGGGTGATTTGAATAACGAGGCGTATAACTCATCAAACTCTTTGCGGAGAGGGCCTTCCTTGCTAAAACACAAATGATTAATGTTTTGAGCCACACTCTTTGATTTATCCAGCATATCTAAATAAAAAGGAACGCCCCCAAGCGACATATATAATTGTGTTATTTCGTACCTTGAAATACTAAAATGTTTGTGCTTCAAAAAAGATTCGCATTCAGCAAGTGTAAACGGGTTTAACTTCATACGATTAGTAACTCTATTATGTAGGCCTCCTTTGTTTTTTAATAAATGCTGTATCATCCATGATGCCGCAGAACCGCAAACTACTAATACAATATCTTTCCGGGCGCTTGCCCAGTGATTCCAAAAATACTCTAAGGCAATTATAAATTTAGATTGTGATGTGGCTAGCCAAGGTAATTCATCAATAAAAATAGTTTTCTTTTTGGTACGTTGTTTACTTAAATAATCTATTAAATGCTCAAAGGCTTCTAACCAATTAGTAGCAGGCTCAACACCTTTTTTGAACGCATACTTTTTTGAAAGTTGAGTGTTGAAATTTTTAAGTTGGTCGTCTAATTTTGCATTTGACAAGCCTGTAAAATGAAACGTAAAATCATTATGAAACGCATGTCTAATTAAAAATGTTTTACCTACACGCCTACGCCCATAAACAGCTACAAATTCGCTTTTTGAGGAAGATTTAATTTTTTCAAATTCACTTAATTCGTATTGCCGTCCAATTATTTTCATAAACTCAATTTGGCCATAAATATACAAAAAAAGTAAGTTGCGGCCAAATTGATTTTTTGTTTTATTCTACCACCATTTTCTTAGTAATCACTTTTCCGTTAGTAGAAACATTTATAAAATAAACACCCTTGCTTAAATGCAGGGCATTCACATCTATAATTAAGCTGTTAATGCCAGTGTTTATGATGCACTCCTTTTGCTCTATTAGCTTTCCAACTGCATCAGTTAAACTATAGTGCACAGTTTCATTTTTAGAACTAATAATACTGATCGTTGCTTTATCATTAGTAGGATTAGGATAAACGGTTAATTCATTCAGTGCAAGATTTTCGGTTAAGCCTGTTGTTACTAAATATAACACGCCATCACTTACTGTACTATCACTTACCAAACCCGCACCATTCATGGCTTTCACCATGGTGTAATATTTTTGTCCAGCTACTAAACTTAATCCAGTTTCTGAGGCAATTACGTTTAAGGCATTAGCTGTCCATGCAACTGTATTTTGCGCTCCTGCTGTTGTACCTATCGCATAGTAATACGTTGTTACTCCTGAATTCGTATCTTTTGCAGTAGTGTAATTCAAATCTAATTGATTGCCAATATAAGTTGTGTCAATATCTGTTGACGTACCATCTCTCATAACTGCTGATTTCACTGGCTTTGTCCAGTCTATATCAACATCTTGAAAACTGATGCCAGAAATATTATCCGCATTATCTTTTGTGATACTACTTATTTTTCCAGCAGCAGTGGTTGGTGTAGGATTTTCATTTCTTAAATCATTACTAGCCGCGCCGCCCACTAATACAGTAGTTGAAGCTACTCTTGAACGAAACACTTTAAAATTATCAATTTTAAAATTACAATTAGCTGCCCGTAAAGACACTGCGTTACCAATGGCTATTGGTGTTGTATCAATCCAGGAAGTTACAAATGAATTGTTGATCCATAATTTCAACTCTCCTGAAATACGATCGTATGTAATTTTATAATCGTAAGTAGTACCGATGGTGAGTGTGTATGAAACTGTCTTAACTAAATTTAATGTATTAGTCGTTACTTCATATAATTCTACACTTGACTGATCAGGACGAAACATTACTAAATAATTGTTTCCTCTATTTGTTTGCGAGGGTGCATCACACATCACATGAATACCTGCTCTTCGGTTAGTGCCTATTCCGGTAATCGTTCCCTTAAAATTATATAAATAGCGATTTGATAAAGATTGAGTTACCGTAGCATACAGGTTTGTATTAGCATTTGTTTCATCGGTTTGAACCAAGGCATTAGCATTGATGCTCCAAGTACCAATGGCATTTGTCCAATCACTACTCAATGTGGCTGTATTAAAATCGTCATTTAAAAAGCCTCTGTTACCGTTAGCTCTCCACTCAATACCATTGAAGTAACTGGGCTGATAAAAACTTTTCTCTATACCCGTTCCTCCCAAGTTATCGGCATCTGTGTATGTTGTCACAAAATTTTGAGTTATCCAACCGGCTGGTGCGGTCACTTGTGTAGTAGGACTTGTTCCATCTTGTATACAATTCCAAATTGCTCTAAAGCCTCCTTTATTTGTAGACCCGTCTGATTTGAATTTAACCGTAATAGATGAACCTGTTGAATTAATGATGCCTGGAATAACCGTACCCGAATAAGCGCCTAGCAATGGCGATGCGGTTGTTGGACCATCAAATAAATACAAAGAGTCAAAACCTGTTTCCAAATCCATTTGGCTAAACGTTAAACGCACTTTATTAGCGCCTGTTGGAGCTATTTTGTAGGTGTATGATTCGTTATCGTAATAATTCCTTCCAGGACCACCCATGTCGTAAATACTATCCGTACAAGCCACAACGGCACAATTAGAGAACTTATTTTTTATAGCAGACCAAAAATCTTGGTAACCATCATCATAACCTAATGCCCAAATACCAATGCCTCCCAGCCCTCGTTGATTAACCATATCAAATTTACGGCTCATGCTATACGCATCATCAATCCAACACTGACGATTAGCACCACCACTAACATAAGAATAGTAGGGATTAAAACTGTTGTTATCCCAGTGTTTATTGGAGGTAGAATAGGTTGTTGGATTATTTCGTACATAAGAATAAGTACGTGATGATGTAAAATTACCTGTCGTATTTGATGGTGCTGTAGCAGCCACTGTTTCCCATTCGCGTCCATACCAAGGTAAACCAAGCAACAACTTACCTGGAGTAGCGCCTTGTTTTAAATAATAGGTAATAGATTTTGATAAAGTGTAATTATAACCTGTTTGAAAATTATACATCGGAGCTTCAGGTCCCGCTTGTGCAGAGCCAGAATAGTAGTAATCATATCCCATAATGATGAAATTATCTACCACTGCATTTAAAGCCGGCATATCAAACGACGTACTCCAATCAACCGCATATAAAGCCATAGTCACTTTATAATTTGAATTAGCTGCATGAACTTGATTACATAAATTTGTCATAAATGTTTTAAAAGGGACTTTATCACTTGAGCCCATACCCTCAAAATCGATATTAATCCCTTTTCCTCCGCGTGAATTCAACAAGTTGATAGCGTTCGTAATAAAGGTTTGTTGAGCCGTGCTACTTGCCCAAAATGTAGCATGACTAGCAAATAGAGTTGCGCAAAAATGCACATTAACACTATTAGTCAATGCAGCTGTAACAGCCGCACTAGTAGCCCAAGCAAATGATGTATTTGAGTTTTGCCCTGTTGATGGAGTCACCGAATAATCAAAATAACAAAACTCACTAAGCATAGACCAATCGTAGTTATTATAAACGGTTCCGTTCCAATACGGATGCCATCCATATACCTTCTTATTTAGAACACATGCCGTTGTTGCAGTTCTTTCTGCAGATAGCGATGCCATGTTAGAACTATTATTTGTGATACCATTGATGCTATCCCATTTGGCATCGTCAGTTATATGCAGGTTTTTATAATAATTGCTTTGCTCCTGCATGATAGATTGATGCTGAGCGAAAACAGTAACAGGGAATAATATTAAAAAAAATAGTTTTTTAGCCATCATTTATGAATTTTTAGTAGTAAATATAACAAAAAAGCCACCCGTTATTACAGGTAGCTTTGTTAAAAATTTACTAAATTGCTTTAGGAAACCTATTATTTATGCGTTTTTTCGCAAGATACAGTTAATTTTTTACGACCTCTTGATCTACGAGCCGCTATAACTCTGCGTCCGCTTGGAGAAGACATACGCTCGCGAAATCCGTGTTTGTTTCTTCTTTTTCTTTGTGATGGCTGGAAGGTACGTTTCATGATATTAAATATTTAATGTTAACTATTTTAAATTTTGGACTGCAAAGATATATGTTTTTTATAAAGGCGCAAATTTTTTATTGAATTAATGCAAAAATTATCTAAAATTATCTTTTTAAGCCAAGCTAAAACAGTACATTTGCCCTCTAAATTACTGTAAAAATGGCAAAAGCTACTGGTGTTAAGCACGAAGCTACTGATGATATACCTAAAGCAAAATTATCTATTGAAAATTTTAAAAAATCATTAGGCTTATTTAACTATTTGGGTAATCATAAATGGATGTTTGTGGTAGGCATGTTTTTTTTGTTTGCTAGCGCAGGTATAGGATTATATTTCCCTATTATTTCAGGAAAAATGTTTGGAGTATTTGGAGATTCAACAACTGCGAAAGATCTTTTAGAGGAAAAGTTGAAGTCTACTGGATTAATTATGCTGATTGTATTAGTATTTCAAGGAATTTTTTCATTTTTCAGGGTCTACTTTT
>JAYVDU010000535.1:0-2819 GCA_043749245.1 Bacteroidota bacterium
TGTCCTCACCGAACACTATTTTAATGCGGTGTTCGGTAAGCTCACCGGACCACGTAGAGAAGAATTTTCTAATTATTAAAAGAGGACAAACCTATCAAGGAAAAAAAATAAGTTTATATTTTAAGGCGAGTGGCTGCGTAAATTATAAAACGCTTTGCGTCACCACAAGCAGCAGGACTCGGCGCTGATTAGTGTATACTTAAACCCAGGGATTTTTTCAATCCACTTTGTTATTCGTTGATGAAAACACAAATAATACGGTAAAAAAAATCAATGGCTATGGAAAAGTATTTCTACTGCATGCGGCGAGTCCTGCAGGTTAGAATAAAAGCTAAAGCCAAAAATTCATGAAGCCACTCGCCTGAGAATTTTTAAGTTCGAAGAGGGGAGATTGTAATTTTAGAGACTCGGATGATAAGGAAATTAATATAGGCAGGTAGTAAAATTTTTGAATATAATTTTATAATTGGTTCGTCAGGATTGGAAATTTAAGAATGTTTCGTGAAGACACGAACCATAGCAACAGAATATAATTTTATAATTGGTTCGTCAGGGTTGGAAATTTAAGAATGTTTCGTGAAGACACGAATCATGGCAACAGAATGTTTCGTGGAGACACGAACCATGGCAATAGTACAACATTGGACTTCATCGTTGGCATTTCATGCCCGACGAAGTCTTGCTTGTTGCCTGCTGTACTATTTGGGTTATGTCCTAATTAAAATGTTCTTTAAGTCGTTAAGATTATAGTCAACTCTTTTTTGTGAAATAACAATTGGCGAACCAAATTTTTTTAAAAACTTTTTTAATGTTCGTCTTTTGAATATACTTTTTCTGTCAATAAAGGATTGTGGATTTGTTACACCAACAACTAAAAAGTTTGTTTTAAGTGCGGTCATAACTTTTATGTCTGTAATTTCTGTCCAACTAATATCGCCAACAGAAAAAATACTTAGATTGTCATTAATTCCTTCGTCGGTGATTGTCAATGCAGCGTTTTTGTCAAACAAAGTTTTTAAGTATTCTAAAGTTGATAAAATGGTCACAGCAAAAATAGTCAATGACGCACCAATTAAAACCCCCAAATAAATACTGTTGTCATACCCCTCATCATTAAAATGTTTAAGTGGGTCTATAAGAAAAAATATAAACAAAAATGAAAGTAATAGTCCGCCAAGCATTACAATTGGAAATCGTTTTCTATTTACTGGTATTGTCATAATGTAAGTTTCGGCTTATAACGATTTGCAACTTTGCGTTGTGGCGAATTAGATGCACTAACCTGTCTGAACGCATACCGTTTATTAATGGCACTACTGTTTATATTTCCGCTTCCCCAGCCATCACGCAAAGTTGCTGTTAGCGGTTCGTTTTTTTATTTCATCACTTGTCAAGTGTCTCCGTCTGTCTTTTGATAGCGCAAAGTCACGACACCTGATTTAAATGTTATTTTGTCTACAAGTTTTAAATTATGTTCTTTCTTAAGTTTAAAGGTTTCAAATAAACGTTTACCATTACCTGCAATTATTGGCTGAATGGAAAAACAATATTCGTCAATCAACCCAAGTTTGGTTATTTCAGAAACAATCCCAGGGCTACCAAATATTAGAATATTCCTTTTTGACCTATATTTTAGTTCTTGTAAGCTGGCACTGTTGATGTCTTGTAAAATAGTTGTATTTCTCCATTGAACATTTTTCAAAGTCTTAGACGCAACAACTTTATCAACATTGTCAATAAGTTGAGCAAATGTAAACATAGGTTTTGGCAATGAAACGTCTTTGGCGGCCAATGGCCAATAACTTTCAAGTAATTGATAAGTAATTCGTCCGAACAAAACAGTGCCCGCCCCTTTTAGCAATTCAATAGCAAACTGGTGATGTTCTTCGTCAGCAATTACCGATTCATGCCCGCAAAAACCGTCTGGCGTAATGTTGATTGATGAAATTAATTTACTCATATTTTTATATTTTCGTAAATGTTTCGATTGTCATTTTACAATGCCCGCGAACGCGCTCATTTGCGCATGTTTATTAATTTAAATATTAGTAATTAAATACTTATAAAAATAATACGCAAAAACGATAAAAGTTATAATATGTAAATACAAATAATATATTAGCAATATAATATTGAATATATAGTTATTTTAATAACTATCAAAATACTAAACTGCTTTATAATTACCAAATTATTCCAAATTAAATTAATAAACTTTAAATGTGACCACCATTTTATCCTTGCCGCACAAACAATCCCCAAATATCATCCTGCTTAACACAACACATAAAAAGCCACTACAACTTCCTAAAAAGTTACAGTAGCTATTTACATTAATTACAATTTGAAAACTATTTCAACAACGCAGTCAGCTTCTTTTCTAAAAGATTTCCCCTTAAATTTTTGGCCACTATTTTTCCATCAGGGCCAATTAAAAAATTTTGTGGAATGCTGAAAATACTGTGAGGAGGTTTTGTTGCAGCCAACGTTGAGTATTTGCGAAGAGCGGACGTTGAAAAAAGTAGCAGCGGCTCCCAATAAATGCTATAAAACCCCCTAAAGCCCGGTGTCGATGAACAGCGTATAGCCAAAAAGCCCCGCAATAGTTTTTATAAGCGGGGCTTTTTTATGGGAAGCTTTCGGCTATTGTTCTTAATGTTAGCAGAATTTTATTATAGTATGTCTTTTAACTCTATAACTTTGAAATTTCTGTCAATCTTTATAAATTCTTTAAGCATTGCAATATGGCTTGCCCCCAGTAAAACCACCACTCTTTTGTCTTTACTTTCTGTGATTTTTTGAATTAAAGAGTACATGTA
>JAYVDU010000536.1:0-9349 GCA_043749245.1 Bacteroidota bacterium
GATAAAGATTTATTATATCAGGATTTTATTGACGTGATGCAACTAGGCGATCGCTTAAAATGTAAGATGATTGCGGCAACACAACCTTCAAACGGTAAATAAACATGCAGCTTACACACGCAGAAGAAAATAAAAACAGATTGATATCCTTAGCAATTTCCCTTAGTATACTAGGGTTGTTGCTTTTGTTTTTATTCTTATTCATCATTCCTATTCCTAATCCCCTATTCCCCGAAAGCACCATTCCTGGTGGCGGAGGCGGAACTGAAATAAATTTCGGAACATACAACGAAGGCACAGGTAATGTAGAGGGAAATGGTATCGGTAATGCGACATCCGTAGTTGAAAATACTGAAGCAACCCCTCCTCCTACTCCTAATACAAACAGCGAAAACATTGTTACCAGCGAAACAGGAGAAGACGTTAACATCACAAAAACAAACCCTAAAGTAGAAAACAACACAACCGTTATTACGCCTACAAAGTCTAAAGTAGAAGTAAAACCCAAAACAGCTGCTGAATTATTAAAAGAAAAATTTTTGAAAAATCAGGGTAAAAATGGCGGTGGAGACGGCAATAGCGGACATGCTGGAAACGATGGTAGCCCCGATGGAAACCCCAACACCCACGGCACTGGCGGAACAGGTGGTGGCGACGGTGGTGGAGATGGCCCTGATAAAGGGCCTGGAAGTGGGCATGGAACCGGTGGCGTTGGATTTAGTTTAGCGGGACGTAGCATGATAAAACCTCCATCCTTACCTAAAAACATTACAGAAGAAGGGAAGGTGGTTGTAGAAATAGTCGTTGATAAAAACGGAAATGTCATCCGAGCAGAAGCCAACGGTAGAGGCACTAATACCAATAGTTCTAATTTAAAAACCATTGCGCGCCAAGCAGCCTTTGCTACTAAATTTAATGTCAGTGGCGCTGAAGGCGAACAAAAAGGCACTTTAACGATGGTGTTTAGTTTTTAGAACAATTGAACCGCAGAGTTCCCTGATACAAAATTTTTATTAAATACCTTTAAGTCCTTTTACAATATGCGAAAAATACTCTTCCTTTATTTATTATACGCAATAAACTCTATTATACCCTTAGTAGCTCAAACTGGTAGCCTCATAATTGAGGGCGATCAACAAACAGGTATAACTATACACTCAGATGTTAAATTATATACACTTACTGATGAATTAGTTTATAAAAAAAACATTGTAGTAGATGATATCCGCATTCGAATTGATAGCCTCGCCATTGGTTTATATAATTTAAAAGTATTTAAAGAAGGAGCTTTGAGCAGTATCTATTATAATGTAAAAATATCTAAGGACACTATAACTGAATTTCATTGCGGTTCTTTAGATCACTTACCAGATCAATATTCAATTAAAAAATATGATAATAAAAAAGGTCCAACAATTGCCTTCTTTCTTCAAACCTTTCAATCTCCGTTATCATCTCAAAAAGAAAACGTGCAAAGTACTTATGCAATTGGCATGAGAATTACACCACTACACTACCTGTCAAAAAACTATGGTATAGGTGCACATATAGCAACGAGCTTAGGCATTAACAACCTTGAAAAGGGTAAATTTAATGGATTTACAGATGCTTTTTCAAGAGAACGCTATACCTATTGGAAAGTTTCAGTTGCCTTCGTAAACAGGATCGTATTTAAACAAGCTTCTAAAACCAAAGTTGATCTCCCTTGGTTTTTAGATGTTGGGGTTGGTTATAACTTACCAATCATGTACCGCTATGTAGGTATTAAAGATGATAAAAAAGAGATTAATCGCTATGTTTCGAATTATAATGACTTTTCCACGATAGCTCGTTTAGGTTTCGGAGTTTTGTCATTTACCGCTGAATATAGATTTACCAATAATATTAAAACAATTTATCCAAGCGTTCCACAATTAATGTTAGGTATAGACATCATACTTCCTACTGATTAATATGATTTACAATTACTTTAAAATAGGGTTATTAATACCGCTTATATGTTTGGTTACCAGAATAAATGCCCAAACACAAATAAATGGTGTATCTGTAATTCAAAAACAAAAAAAAGGAAAAAAGGAAAGTCACAAAAATATCAAAACATTAACTTTAGAAGAATGTGAATTTGAATATTTGGATATTATACATTTTATTGATTTAAGAAAAGGAGATATAGTTGCGGATATTGGCTCTGCGAATGGCGAAGACGACATTGCTATGTCAACTCTTTGCGATAGTGTCACTTTTTATTTAGAAGATTTAAACCCAAGAAATTTAGATACCATCGAAATTAATTTTCTATTAAACCATTATACTAAAATTAGAAAAGCACCTCAATCTAATGTGTTTAAATCAATTTTAGGTAGCGAACGAAAAACAAATTTACCAAACAGATTATTCGACAAAATAATTATCAGAAATACTTTCCATGAATTTACGTATATAAATTCCATGCTAAATGACATTTACGAAAAATTAAAGCCTAACGGAAAATTAATTATTCAAGATATGTTTTCTTTCAAAGGTGCACCATATATTATAAAAGGATGCGAAACAACGGCATATACCGAAAATGAATTACTTGAAATAATGAATTCGCATCATTTATATCCAACAGATATATTCATGGCAAGTTATCTAAATGAAAACATTCTAATTTTCAGTAAACATGAAATCGAATCCGAAAACTACACTCTTAAAAAAGAAAAAAGAAATCAAGATTTTCGCTACTTAGAACTAATAGATTCATCTGAAATCGCTATAGACTCTTTAAAAATGAACGCTATTGCAGATTCTTTAAAAATGATGAGTGTTAGATATCCTATTATAGAATCAGTTATTAATACTTATGGCTATAACTATCTTACGCGTAAGAAATACCCTGAAGCAATACAAGTTTTTAAAATTAACTGTAAACTTTACCCTATTTCATTTAATGTATTTGATAGTTTAGGAGAAGCTTATATGGAAAACAACCAATTTCAGCTTGCTTTAAATTATTACGAAGAATCAGTACGACTCAATCCAAATAGTATGTCTGGCCATCAACAAATAAATAAACTTAAAAAACTAATTCAATAAACAAACCTCCTCTGTGACTACAGTGGTTAAGATTAAAAAAATGACCTATACACAAACCTTAGATTACTTATTCTCTAAACTACCTATGTACCAGCGCATAGGGGAAGCAGCCTATAAAGCTGATTTGAATAACACCTTAGCGATTTGTAAAGCATTAGGTAATCCCGAAAAAAAAATAAAATGCATTCACGTAGCCGGCACTAATGGCAAAGGTTCTTCCTCACACATGTTAGCCGCCATTTTACAACAAGCAGGTTATAAAACAGGATTATATACATCTCCTCATTTAGTTGATTTTAGAGAGCGTATCAAAATCAATGGTAAAATGATTTCGAAACAAGAGGTCGTTACTTTTGTAGAAGATTATCAATCTAAATTTGAAGCGATAGAACCTTCGTTTTTTGAATGGACCGTTGGATTAGCCTTTCATTACTTCGCTCAACAAGAAGTAGATGTTGCTGTTATTGAAGTGGGGCTTGGTGGTCGTTTAGATTCTACTAACGTGATAACGCCCGTGTGTAGCCTTATTACAAACATCGGATTTGATCATGTAAATTTATTAGGAGATACAATTCAGAAAATTGCCACAGAAAAAGCAGGCATCATTAAAGCGCGAATTCCTGTAACAATTAGTCAAACACAAATAGAATGCTTAACCGTATTTGGCAACAGAGCACGCGAATTGAAGGCACCACTTGAGTTTGCCGACAAAAACTATAAAATAAATTCGTATAGTTATGAAAACAACTTATTGCAAATTGATATCCTTCACAAAAAAACAAATACCATTCACCCTTACACCTTAGATTTATTGGGCTCTTATCAATTAAAAAATTTACCAGGCGTATTAAACACCGTCGATATTTTAAAAGAAAAAGGATACATCATTCAGGAACACGCTATTATTGATGCGTTAAAACAAGTACAAAAATTAACAGGCCTACAAGGCAGATGGCAAACCCTCTCTCAAAAGCCTTTAGTCATAGCCGATACAGGGCATAATGAAGATGGCATCAAAGAAGTGCTTCAAAATTTAAAACGTTATACGTATAAGAAATTGCATGTTGTATTAGGAATGGTAAACGATAAAGACCTAACTAAAATATTAAAACTTTTACCAAAGGATGCCGACTATTATTTTTGTAAAGCATCCATCCCCAGAGCCTTGGATGAAAAAGAATTATGCTTACAAGCAACCAAAGTTGGATTGAAAGGCAAAACATTTAAGACGGTAACCGAAGCCTTAGAAAAGGCTAAAAAACTGGCCAAAGCGGGCGACTTAATTTTTGTTGGCGGCAGTACATTTACAGTTGCTGATGTGTTGTAAAATAGCAGCATCAGCATTTTAATCAACAAACCTCCCGGGAAAATGCTCCTGATGTCCAATGTGTTTAATTACTATTTCTCTTCCATAATGAATTGTATCAGTCATTTCAGGTTTACCATATTGGTCAATGAAAATGTTATCTTTTACTTGATACTTTTTTAAATATTTTTTTATTTCATGAGTATTTGTGTAAAAATATTTCCACTTACCAATTTTATATCCATCCTTATATTTACCTATTGCAAAAGGCTTTCCAGATGGGTAAAAATAAATCCAATTTCCATTTTTAAGAGTATCGCTATAATTCCCATAACACAATACGTTATTTTCATCCGCTAATTCTTTTGCTCTCATCCTTGCAGACTCTGAATAGTAATACTTTTTATAATTATAATCTTTATGATTGTAAGAAATATGTAACGACTGAGAAAATAGATCATTATCAATTACCACAAAAACAATAATAAATATGAAGAGGTTTTTTTTCATTTATAATTATTAAACAAAACTAATTAGAAATGTAGGATATTCTATACTTCAATCAAAATTAAAAAATAATTAACTGCTATTAAAGCTTATATCGAATAGGACAAGAGCGCAGGCCTGTCAAAAATGCGAGCAGAGGAGCGGTGAAACGAGAATTCAAGGTTTAGCAGAGCGTAAAATCCGTAGAATTCCGAGAGGAGCGTGGCGCATATTTTTGACTTGAACTACCCACTTGCTGGCTCAAATGTGCTTTGGCACATTTCCCCTGTTTCTTTTTGATCTAAGCAAAAAGAAAAGAAGAAAATAGTGCCTCTAAATTTTTAGTATAACTACATATTTAAAACAACATTTATAAAAATGCTACAATTCATAGCAGTAGCGCATTTTATAATTACGTATTTTTACAGTAATCATGGATGATAATTTAGACGCTCATAACGAAAAGTTAAACCACACCGATAAGGACTATGAAAAAGCCTTACGCCCCATTGAATTCAACGATTTCAGCGGGCAAGCATCTGTAGTAGATAATTTATTGGTATTTGTGCAAGCTGCTAAAAAGCGCGAAGAAGCCCTTGACCATGTGTTATTACACGGCCCTCCGGGTTTAGGAAAAACTACTCTTGCTCATATTATCTCTAATGATTTGGGCGTAAATTTAAGAATAACCAGCGGTCCCGTACTTGATAAACCAGGCGATTTAGCAGGTTTATTAACAAACCTAGAGCCTTTTGATGTTTTATTTATTGATGAAATTCATCGTTTGAGCCCCATTGTAGAAGAGTATTTATATTCTGCTATGGAAGATTATAAAATTGACATCATGATTGATAGCGGGCCAAATGCTCGCACGGTTCAAATTAAATTAAATCCCTTCACTCTTGTGGGTGCTACCACTCGTAGTGGCTTATTAACAGCGCCTTTGCGAGCACGTTTCGGAATTACCTCTCGTTTAAATTATTATGATAGTAAAGTATTAACTGGTATTGTACAACGTAGCTCTGATATTTTAGGAGTACAAATTGCTGACGAAGCTGCGTACGAAATAGCTCGCAGAAGCCGTGGGACACCACGTATTGCAAACGCACTACTTCGCCGTGTAAGAGATTTTGCACAAATAAAAGGTGATGGCACTATTACCATTGATATTGCCACTTATGGCTTAAAGGCTTTAAACGTTGATAAAAATGGCTTGGACGAAATGGATATTCGTATTTTATCCGCCATTATCGAAAAATTTAAAGGAGGCCCTGTAGGGATTACTACCATTAGTACAGCTGTGGGCGAAGAATCCGGCACTATAGAAGAAGTATACGAACCTTTTTTAATACAAGAAGGCTACTTAGCCCGTACACCAAGGGGTAGAGAAGCTACTGAAAAAGCATACAAACATTTAGGCAAATCCTTCAAAGGAAGATTGGGTGGCTTATTTGAGGATTAATTTACGTTCTTCTTATTTTTTATTCTCATTAGATCCAAATTTTTTATTGTAAACAAAAGGAATACCTAATTCTAATACAGGCTCTTTTTGCTCAGATTCTATTGGCAGATTATGATGATCTGCATAATAGATCTTTAACAAAATAACAAAGTAAGAAATTAGTACAGGTCCGAAAATTAAACCTGTTATTCCTATATATTCTAAGCCTAAAATAATACCGAGTACTGTTATTACAGGGTGTACATCGGCCATTTTTTTTGCTAATACAAAACGGATCACATTATCCATGCTTCCCATAACGATGGCGCTCCATGCTAGCACTAGCAAGCCCTGCCAAGTATGGCCGAATGCAAATAAATAAATACAAACAGGTACCCAAATAATACCAGTTCCCACAATTGGAATCACAGAAGCAAAGCCCGTTAATATACCCCAAAAACCTGCCTGAGGAATTCCGGCTATGTAGTATACAACAAATGCAAATGCCCCTTGAACCAAGGCAATCAATGGTATTCCAACGGCATTACTAAACGTATGTGATTTTAATTCATCACCAAAAATTTTAATATTTTCGTTTCTAAATGGCAGCGTCTTTAGAATAGATATCTCCATCCGATTAAAATTAATCAACATAAAATACAAAAAGAAATAAAGCATCAAAATAGAAGAAACAAAATTAAACCCTTCGCTTAGTGCGCTAGATAATACTTTAGTGCTCGTAGACCGCATAACTTCCATGTTTTTTGGAGTTAGTAATTCAATATTAAAATCTTGTTGCGCTGTAGAATCCAGTTGATGAACATAAGGCATAAATGCATTTGGGTTGGAAGCAATTGGCACCACTTTATTATAAACCATCGTTACGAAAAATGTAATTGGCAATAAAATAATAAAAAACGAAACAATCATAATTAGAATGGCTGCCCAACTTTTTTTCCATTTTTTTACGTGAACCAATTTATTCATCCAGCCTTTAAATAATACGTAAAAAATAACGCTTCCTAAAAATGCCGAAAAATAGTCCCTTAACGTAAACGCAAGCAGTAAGCCAAATAAGATGATGATGACTAAAAAAATATTTTTATTAGTATTAGAGCTAGATATTGAGTTCATGATTTAAATCACTAAAGTGTTTAGATTGAAATTTTTTAGTAAATTAGTGTAAATATTTAACACCACAAAATAATGAGCGACAAGACAAAAATAATAGGGGCATTAGTGTTAGGCGCTATGGCAGGTGTAGCTATTGTTAAACTATTAGAATCTGAGAAAGGTAAAGAGTTTGTGGAAAGCGTTAAAGAAAAAGCACAAGCAACGGCTGACGATATTAAGACAAAAATTTATCAACTCGAAAATGAATTGACGGAATTATTGCTAATGCAACAAGAATTTAATTCTAATAACAAAACTTAATCTTTTTAAACAACAAACAAATGGAAGGTAATCCGAATGCTTATTTTGAAGAAACATACGAATTAGTAAAAAAATATACTGATGATCGGCTGTTATTACTGAAAATTCAGTCGGCAAAAAAAACCGCTAAAATCACCAATAAGATTATTTTTATTTCTGTGGTTTCTATCTTATTATTTTTTGCGTTTATGTTTTTTGGCTTTATGTTAGCCTATTTTTTTGCTGAAAAACTAAATAGTACATTTTATGGTTTTGCCGTAGTGACGAGCATTTCCGTATTTATACTATTGTTATTTATAATCTTATACAAAACCTATTTTTCAGATAAGGTGATGAATATGATAACTCAAGTATTTTTTGAAAACGATCCTACTAATTTTGACGAAGATGATGAATAACAATTACAACATGATTTCTTATGATGATTTAGATCGCGAAGAAATTCGTGTTAAAAAACGCATCAAAAAACAGGAAGAACTGATTAAAGTTCAACTTCAAACGTTGCCCGAAGAGATTATCAAAACGGGTGTTACAAAAATTATTTTAGGTATTATAAATGGCAATTTGATTAAGTCTGCTTTTTCAATCATCAAAACGGTTGGTTCAGCTGTTTCAGAAATAAAAGGCGAAAAATCTCAATCCGGTGGACTGATGAATATGATAAAAAATCTAATAAAAGATAAGTTATCAGACTAAATTTGTTTCGATAATAATTAAGTCTTGCTGGCTATAAAACCATGTAAAGGGCTTCTGAAAGGATTGATTGAAGATTATTTTTTTATTTTTGAATTAAATAAGCTACCTTTATTGCAATGAACTATTCTCATTTCATATCCATTAATCCAAATATAAAATTTGGCAAACCTTGTATAACTGGCACTCGTATCAGTGTATACGATGTGTTAGGTTGGTTTGCATCGGGTATGACTATGGTGGAAATATTAGATGACTTTCCTCAATTATCTAAAGAAAAAATACAAGCATGTTTGGCCTTTGCGGCAGATAAAGAGCATAAGTTTAAGATTGCGTCATGATAAACATATTATTAGATGAAAATCTTTCTTTTAAAATAAAAAAAGAACTGAAAAATCTCTTTGATGATCTAAAACATGTTTCCGATTTGAATTTAATTAACACTAATGATTATACTATCTGGGATTATGCAAAAACCCACCATTATTCCATTGTAACATTTGATGCCGACTTTATTGATTTATCTGTATTGAATGGGTTTCCACCTAAAATTATTTGGCTTCGTATTGGAAACTCTTCAACTTCAAACATTGTTCAAGTACTTAAAAATAATTACATTGCTATTAATGAGTTTTTATTAAGTACAGAAAACGGATTTCTCGAAATTAATTAAGCTCAACAATCATTGAAGTCCCATCAACATACTCAACTTATTAAAACAGAAGCGAAGCGTTTAGGCTTTGATTTTTGTGGCATTTCGAAAGCAGAATTTTTAGAAGAAGAAGCGCCTCGTTTAGAAAAATGGCTGAAATCCTCTATGCATGGGCAAATGCAATACATGGAAAATTATTTTGATAAACGCTTAGATCCAACACTTTTAGTTGAAGGTGCTAAATCCGTGGTGTCATTGT
>JAYVDU010000537.1:0-2807 GCA_043749245.1 Bacteroidota bacterium
TAAAAAGGCTCTGTAAGTAATATTACAGAGCCTTTTTTATGTTATTTCTTTTTAGCTGACTACTTTTCTTTCTATCTTTTTCCATAGATGAAAAAGAAACAAAAAATCAAGTCAAAAATATGCGCCACGCTCCTCTCGGAATTCTACGATTTTTACGTTCCGCTATCGCTACACTAAAATCTTGAATTCTCGTTTCACCGCTCTACTGCCCGCATTTTTGACAGGCCTGCGCTCCTGTTCTATTCATCTTTTTCTTAAGATATAATCTATATTTTAATGGAATACGGTTTATAACCTAACACATACGTTGGTAATAGTGGGTTGGTGTGGACGAACGGTGTGAACTACAATTTTTTCGGTGGCATTGCGAAGGCTTTTGTGGGAGAATTGCGTAGCACTCATGAATACCTAAAGTATAAAATAAAAAAATGAATAAAAGAATTGGAGTTGGCGTTTGTCCTTGACTTTTGTTTCTTTTGGTCAGGCAAAAGAAAAATAAATAAAAAATCTATTGGGCTTTATACCTACTAATCCTCCACAACAAATTCCGTTTCAAGACACAAATGGCAGTGATGATGCCTGAAAACAGAGCGGAACTCACTCCAACACATAACACATCTTGTCCTGTCATATACAGGTTCTTGTAACTCGTTCGGGGACGTAATAATTTCAATCGAAAACGCTCTGGTGTATGTTCTAATCCGTAGATTTCTCCTTTGTTATAATTACTGAAATGCTTGGTAGATAAAGGCGTTGAAAGTTCGCAGATATCAACATGACCTTTTATTTGTGGTAAGATGGTATATAATTTTTCGAGAAAGACATTTTTAAGAGCTTCTTTTTTTGCTTCATATTCATCGCCACGTTTTCCCCATTGGGTATTTTCCCATTCCTGAACCCACTCATAAGGGTAAGAACCTATCACTTGTATCGACGCTGTTCCAGGGTGTTTCTGTTGCCAAGCAGAATCCTTCGCTGAAGGAAAAGACACATAAAAAACAGGCGATGCACTGTCTTTTGTGTTTACATGATACTCGTTAGCGGCATCTAAATCATAATTTTCGTAATGCCAAATATTATGTTTCGGTAAATGCAAAGATTCATCTGTAGCGTTCAAACCCACGTAAATACAGGCATGCGACACAGAAGGTTTGATGTTATTTAATTCAACTAACTGCTCCGCATGTGAAACAGAGGCAGGTATTAATTTATTGTACGTGTTATGAGCACCCGAATTACTAATAATATTTGTTGCAAATAATTGGTCGCCATTTTGCATTTCCACTCCGATGGCTTTATTGTTTTCAATAAGGATATGCTTCACTTCAGCCTTAATAGCAAGGATTCCGCCATGGTTCTCAATTACCTCTGTAATGTATTTATGAATACTTGCAGCTCCGCCAACAGGATAATTACCTCCTTCTAAAAAATGAGCAATAATAATGGCATGCGCACCAAAACTGCTTTTCTTAGGTGTAAGCCCGTAATTACCGCATTGAGCGCATAATACGCCAATGAGTTTTTTATTAGATGTTAAAGACGACAATACTTCGTAAGTGGTTTTATTGGAGTACTCGTAAAATTTTCGCTGTAATTTATGTCCCACTAAGTTGCTCAACCAATCGGGCATTGTTTTTTCTGCAAAATAAGAACCAGCATCTGCACTCACCTTATCGATGAGCTGATAATAGGCTCTGATAGCGGTTTCTTCTTCAGGAAAATAAGCGATCATTTGTTTGATCTGAGGCTCTTTTCCTTTCATGAAATTATACACATCACCCTCAATAATGGTTTGATCATAGATCTCTCCCATATCGTCCCACTGCAAGTTTCCATTGGTCACATAATCAAAGGCTTTGCGCATGGTGGAGTTTTTAATGCTGACTTGCCCGACATAATGCACGCCCACATCCCACTCCATTTTTTTACGCTTAAAGGTATGCGTGAATCCTCCTATCACATAATGCTTTTCGAGCACCAACACTTTTTTGCCAGCCTTAGCCATACACACAGCCGTTGTTAAGCCACCCAGACCAGAGCCTATGATAATGGCATCGTAATGCGCTTTTGTTAAATCGGAAGAGTATAAGTTTTTCAAACGGTCGTTGATTTTTTATAAATGTAGGATAATTTTTAAAAGAATAAAACAGTGGTAGCAATCATTTGTTTTGTGAAAAAATCTCACTGTACAAAATTACAGAAGGATTTTTGTTTTGCAAATACTTTAATAACAACCACCTGAGTTTAAAGTATTGATGAACCTTAGTATTTCTTACAAAAATAGTATTACCAACACATAAGAGTTACTAGTCCCGTTAGGGACTTAATATTATTAATAACACGAATAGCTCTACGACTTCTTTGCTCCAGAGGAGCAAAACATTAAATTGTAATTAACATTTGGCTCCGCTGGTGCAATAGGAAATATTGAGTAAGGCAAACGAGCATGCTTTAAAGAAAATCAATTACGTTTCTAAAAACCCACTCTTCCTTCGCATTAAAAAACGGATGCGGAAATATAACACAATGGATACAAAGGCTAAACTTAAGCTCAGCGCAAACCATACGCCATATACTTTATAACCCATCGGAAAAGCAAATACATAAGCCAAAGGCAAAGCAATGATCCAGTAACCAATAAAGGCAACGTAAGACGAGAACTTATAGTCTTCGATGCCACGCAACACGCCAACCGCCACTACTTGCGTGCCATCAAACAACTGAAATAAAGCAGCAAATAATAATAAGCGAGAGGTAATTAAAATAATTTCAGTATCAGAACTAAAAATTTGCGGCAATACCGTATT
>JAYVDU010000538.1:0-2805 GCA_043749245.1 Bacteroidota bacterium
AAAACAGATAGCTGGCCCACGACCACCTGACTTATTCTCAACTTGAAAAGATTATGGGGGTCACCAAATACAGAATTGAAGAAAACGATGATTCGAAAGCACCAAGGCAGTTATTTGCTGGCATTCTGATTTTAGTCGGTTAACAATGATTGGGTAACATAAATTTAGAGGTTGGAAAAATTAAGAAAATAGCAAAAATAAGATTGAAATAGGACTCAACTATTTGATTTAGTACTTTATGTAATCTTCACTTTTACTGGGCCTACTTATGCCAAAACATTATGACTAATAATGCAATGGTAACTATCGCAATTATTGCTAAAACCGGAACGATTAATTTTGTATCTCCTCCCTTGCTTTCAATTTCAAAAGTGCCAGATCCAGTTTTAATAATTTGCTTTGATTTGACATACATGCCTTGCTTGTTTAATGCAGACAACTCACCCATAATGGTAGCCAAATCATTTTGAGCAATTTGACTTTGCATGATTTTTTCCATCGCTTGCCTTCGTATATCTAGGTCATCTGATAGTAATCTTAAAGACAATTGATTCCGATCTTGATCAGAAAGGCTAGTCATTTGCGAGATTATTTCTAAAATTTTAGTATTCTCCAGCCTTGCAAGTTGATTATTATTATTTTCCATATATTTTTAGTTCTTTCTTAAATTTTTTAAGTTTCCCAATTTCATCATAAATAAAACCCCATAAGAAAATGATTACAACAATAAAAAATAGAGGCACCAACTCTTTTTCAACCCGCCAAAGAAAAAAGATTACAGAAGAAAAAAGTGATAACGCCGATATTATTTTGAAGACACTATAAATAATAGAAAGTATTAACCCAGATAACGGCTCAACTTTTGTCGTGATTTCTAAGACACCACCTTCACAATTGAATTTGGAAATAGATTTTATTTGTAGGTGTTTTGTTTTAGTCGATTTTAAAAAATCAAATAAAAGATTTAAATCGGCAGTATTTAGCACTGAACTTAATTGAGCGTTTTTTGAAAATTTCTCCATTTCCAAGAGCCTATTTATTAAAAAATGGTTTATACTTTCAGAAAACCTGCCTATTGGGAAAGATACATTTTCAGGTTCTTTTATTGATAGGTTAAACAGGTCCGTTGACATCAGGTCTAAACACCAATGAAAATCATAACATGTATATTCTACATTATGACAATTCTTTTTGTATCGAAAAACCAATTTGGAATATTGATTTATATCATTTTTTATATGCGAAAAAGTCTGAGTAAGTTTGGACTTCAAAATAAAATGTGAAATAATTGCTGCTCCATTAATTTCTTCTATAGTTAATAAATTAACACGGAATTTTAAGAAACTTAAAACATATTCTTTGACTAAATCAAATGATATACGTTGATAGTCGTTATCATATATCAATTGAAGTTGATTAGAATAAATGTAAGCTAGTCTACGATGCTGTGTATTTTGATCCTCCGTAAAATTATTTAAAGTAAAATTAATTACCTTATTTAATTGTAAAAGTCCGCAATCATAAATAGCCTTTTCTTTTACTTCATCCATGAGCTGTTTAACTTCAACAGATAAAAAGTTTGGCATTATTTCTAAAATCCTTTTCGTCTGCACATTTGAAATATTTCGACCTCCTTCACGCCAATGATTATAGTATTTCTTTTTTAAGTACTCGAAGCAGGATTTTCCAAACAAGATTTCATATTCTTTTAAGATCAAGTCTCTTTTAAGTTCATCAGAATTGAAAAAATCATTTAATAACAAAGACTGATAGTTTTTAAAGGACTTTGTATAGGGATTGTATTCAAAAATTGTCAAACCCATCTCAAATCATTTTGAATACTTAATTATTTACTAAAGTAACTCCAGAGTCCTATTCCGAATAATAATAAAACCAATAGCATTAGCAAGTAACCACTGTTGAAAAATTTAGAAAAACCTTGTGCGTGTTTAGAAGGATGAATATTTGCTAGCTGTTTGGCACTGCCAGAGCTCCACATCCCGCTATGAGTCAAATTTGAAGTAATCTGGGCATTCCTATATTCTGATGATTTAACAAAGTGATACTTAAGATAAGCGATTGCGTAACCATCTAGTACCATTTGTTTGTTGATATCATTGCCTTTAAAAATGATGTATCTTAATAATCTATTATATCGATCTCTGTCTTTTGAAAGGTTGTCGGGTAAGAGTTCAACAAACTTCCCGCCTATTAATAGCTGTAAATGTTGTTTAGCTTCTAAACCAAAAATGTCTGAAATTTCAGGTGCGTTAATTCCTATTAACCGCACTCTTTCGCCGTTTTCAATTATAAAAGTGTCACCATCAATAATTCGCGATATTTTTACCTGGTCGCAGAAACCAAAATGGGGTAATATTATTAATGACATTACAAAGAATGTCCTGATAGTAATGTGATACAAGGATGTTAAGTGGTATGAATTTAATTTATAAGATTTATGAACATCAAAATAACCAATTTTTTTATGTTTATAGTACTGATTACTAAATATTTATTACAATTTCAGAAGAAACCGGGACAAGTACAAAATCCGGAAATAATTCTTTCGCAAAATACTGGAAAAATGGAGTGCCTGTAAATTTGACAGATGGCAAAAAATCTGCCTATGCAACTTCGATAGCAGTTATAACCAGATAGTTCAACAGCGCTGCTGGCCTGAAATTGAAAACCCTTCACTCTAGCAACTCTATTATTTTTTCACCGATCACCCGCATTTCAAAGGGTTTGCCCAAAAAGTCATTGGCGCCTGAGTCCAGGGCCGATTGACGGTTGTCTCGGCTGGCT
>JAYVDU010000539.1:0-9316 GCA_043749245.1 Bacteroidota bacterium
CAAGGCGTGATTGTTTCTTTTTCATTTATGGAAAAAGATAGAAAGAAAAAACAGTCCATTAAATATTTACTGTAATAATAAAAACTATGTTTTAGACGTTTTTTCTTTAGGCTGTTTCACACGTTTCCCTTTTCCTGAACGATGAAATAAGCGTTGGAAAAATGGTTCTCGTTTATGATCACGATTAAGTCCGGCCCTTTGTTTACTACGTTTCATGCGCTTGCGCACTTCTTTGGTTTGAATACGCTTATGATGATTTTTTATTTTTTTTTCTTCAGCTCGTTTATTTCTTCGTTCTTCCTTCCATTCCTTTTTGTCTGCTTTACGTTGTTTTCGCTTACTTTTTAAAGATTGGTCTTTTTGTGGACCATTCTCTTGAGCCAAGGAAACATGCTGAAATGCCAAGCAAAACAGTAAACTAAAAACTATTTTTATAATTCTGATTTTCATTATGTATTATAAAATTAAAAATGAGCGTTTTCCTTAAGCCTAGTTTCTATTGATACCTGATTACTTCTACTCCAAATTTTCTTAAAAACTCTACCCCTTCATCCGTTGGTATTTTTTTGTATTCGGCATAACTGTGTTTATAAAATACTTTTTTAATACCGGTTGTAAAAATCACTCTAGCACAAGCTATACAGGGCGATAGCGTCACGTATAACGTTGAACCCTCAATTGCGGTGCTGTTTTTTACAGCATACAAAATAGCGTTTTGTTCGGCGTGTAAGGCTAATGAGCAACTACCCTTACTGTCTCTGGGGCAACCATGTTCTGGCCATTCGATATCGCAATTATGTGTGCCTGCCGGAGGGCCATTATAGCCTAAGGATACAATACGGGTATCTTTTGTGAGAACGGCTCCTACTTGCGCTTTTACACAGTGTGAGCGGAGAGCTAGCTTTTCGGCCAACTCCATATAGATGCTATCAAAACTTGGTTTCATTAATTTAATTATAGAATTTGTTAATTGGAGAGATAGAGAGTTATTGAATCGTTTTTATGTTTTAATTTTATTTATAGTGATTGTTCTATGATTTCCTATTCTGGAGACAAGTGCTTGGCTTTTATTTTTTAATATCCTCAACACTTTTCATCACTTTCTCTTTCAACTCTTCTTTAAATAAAATTAATTTATCATAGATGAGTTTGTCTTGGCAGCCTAAAATTTGTGCAGCTAATATCCCTGCATTTTGTGCAGCATTAACAGCTACTGTAGCCACAGGAACGCCGTTAGGCATTTGTACAATTGATAATAACGAATCCCAGCCGTCTATGGAGTTGCTTGATTTTACAGGCACTCCAATCACAGGCAAGGCTGTTAAAGATGCCACCATGCCTGGCAAATGTGCAGCTCCGCCAGCACCTGCAATAATTACTTTGAGTCCATTGGAATGCGCATTTTTAGCGTATTCGAACATGCGCTCTGGAGTTCGATGTGCCGATACGATGGTTACTTCGTGAGGTATATTTAATTTTTTTAAAAAATCAGCAGCATCATTCATGATGCTTAAATCGCTGATGCTTCCCATTATAATGCCTACCATGTTAGTTCGTTTTTTAATAGTTATTATTTAATATTGTCTTTCATTCCCCTCCCTTGGAGGGGTGCCCATTGGGCGGGGTGGTTTTATTTACGTTTATAATGCTCAATAATATAATCTTCCAAACCTGCCATTACTCGAGGCATTTGTTGCATAATATCTTTTACTTTTATTCTGTATATATTTAATCCTAATGACATTAAATAATTTTCTCTTTGTTTATCATATTCTATTTTAGTGTCATGACTTGATCCATCAATTTCAATTACCAAAGCTAATTGTTTAATGTAAAAATCAACAATATAATTTCCAATAACACGCTGCCTATCAAAATCTATTTTATAAAATTTACCTTTCGTTACCTGCATCCAAAACAGCACTTCTGACAGATTTTTTGCTTGTCGCAACGCAGTTGCTCGTTGTTTTAATTTTGTATTACCAGGTAAATCAGTAATAGGTGATGGTTTTAAAATGACATTTTTTATTGTTAAAATTTTTATTTGTGTCCTTTTTAACACTATTCCATGAGACGGTTGCTGTATAGATGCGCTCGTTTTTATTTCTGGTTTAGAGTTCACAATTTGTGGTTTCATTAAATGTTACAACTACACTAAGGACACCCCGCCCTTTGGGCACCCCTCTATGAGAGGGGAATGAGAGGCAGTTATCACGTTAGTTTGCTTTTCATCCAACACAAGCATTTTTTTTAACTAATTATTTTTATCAAGTCTTTAATTGTTATCGCTTTTTTCTTGGCGAGTTCTAAATCATCATCCAAAACAGTTACGTGTCCCATCTTGCGGAAAGGCTTGGTAATGGCTTTTCCATATAAATGTATATACACACCTTTATATTTTAATGCATCTGATAAACCTTCATACTTAGCAGGCCCTTCATAATTTTTCTCACCCAATAAGTTAATCATAACGGATGGTTTAATGATGGAAGTATCACCTAAAGGTAAATTTAAGATAGCGCGTAAATGTTGCTCAAATTGCGAAGTAATATTTGCTTCGATGGTTTGATGCCCACTATTATGAGGTCTGGGAGCTACTTCGTTCACTAAAACTTTTCCGTCTTTTGTTACAAATAATTCAACGGCAAGCAACCCAACGATGTTTAATTTTTCAGCAATTTTAACGGCAATGTCTGTAGCCTGCTTATCAATACTCTTTTTAATATGTGCAGGCGAAAATAAAAATTCTACCAAGTTGGCTTCTGAATTAAATTCACATTCAACTGCAGGAAAACATTTCACTTCGCCACTTTCGTTTCGAGCAACGATTACAGAAATCTCTTTATCAAAATCAACCAAACGCTCAAGCACACTAGGTTCTTCAAAGGCATGGTCTATTTTGTTGGGATGTCCAAGTTTTACAACGCCTTTACCGTCATAGCCACCAGTGCGAAGTTTCTGAAAAAATGGAAAAAAATCTTTGTACTTTTCTATTTGTGTTTTATTTTCTACTAAAAAAAAGTCAGGACTTGGAATATCATTGCGTTGATAAAACATTTTTTGTAAGCCCTTATCTTTTATGATTTCGATAACTTCCGGTTGAGGAAATACTTTTTTTCCTTCTTTTTGTAAGGCATACAATGCTTCTACGTTTACGTTTTCAATTTCTATCGTAATCAAGTCTTTATCCTTACCGAAATTATATACAGTTTTATAATCGGTTAAACTTCCTTGAGTAAATTCATTGGCCATGTATTTACAGGGTGCATTTGCATCAGGATCTAGGCAACAGACGTAAAGATTATAATTGATGGCGCTTTGTATCATCATGCGCCCTAATTGGCCTCCACCAAGAACGCCAATTTTTATTTTATCAGGTTGAAAATAGGTCACTATTGTTTAGTTGTATGAGGTTATTTCAATCAATAATTTTGAGTATTGTTTAAATAGTGCTTACAAAAAATGAAGTGTCGGATAAGAAAGCTTCAAGTTCGAGGCTTGCGATATAGCTCCAGCGTTATAAACAATGGGAGTTTGCTTGCTTGTACTGAGCTTGTCGAAGTATCTCAAATGACCATTGTTAAGTCTAGCATAACGACGAAATTGGGATTTTCTTGCTGACACTAAATAAAAAAACCGCAATGTGCGGTTTCTTTATCTTATTTAGCAGCTGCTTTTTTTGTGCTTGCTTTTTTCGCCGGCGCTTTAGCTGTTTCTGCTTTTGCAACAGCTACTTTTGCTTTTTTACGCGGACGTACTACACCAAAACTTCCAACTTGAATTTTACCACGTCTCGATTTTTGATCTCCTTTTCCCATAATAAATGTGTTTTAAATTATTTTTTTCAAAAATAGGTTTTTAAAGTGATAACATCAAATAAAAAACACAATGACTCGACTATTTAATCTTTATTAAAACTTCTTATTTGGGTTAAAAGGCTTAATTGGCTTGTCAATCGTTGTAAGTATGCTTTTCATTTTTGCAGCATCTGCCAATATTTTTTTAGCTTCTACAACATCTAAGTCATATTTTAATGAAGTCTCCACTCTGCCTTTCTGATATTCAAAACGAGATATAATTTCCTCTTCTATAAATTGCTTGATTTCAGGCTTAAAACGCATTAAATCATCCTTTTTATTGGCAATCATTTTACTCAATAACGCTTCGTATTCCGTCTTAATACTTTCGTAATATTTTTCCTTACTCGCATCATCTTTCAAATCTTCCAAAGCAAAATCACTTTGTGTTTTATAATTATAATTCTTGTCTTTCAAGTAGGCTATAAAATCTTTATAGTCATCTTCAGATAAATTAAAAGTACTTGCTTTAGCCTGTAAATTAGGATGTTTAAGCGTATACGTATTTACATAAGTAAATATATAATGCTTATTAATGAGGGTAGATAAAATATGGCTGTATTTAACAGCATCTGTTTTATCATCGGGTAATACACCAGCTCCATCATAAATGATACGCCCATTTTTTGTTTTAAATGCAGTAATTAATGAGTCTGGAACTTTATCTACACGTCCTTCTTCATCTTTATGAGTATAATCCAAGGCTTGAATACAGCGTCCACTTGGAATATAATATTTAGCTACTGTTACTTTTAATTTCGTGTTATAAGTTAAATCTCTTACATCCTGCACTAAGCCTTTACCGTAAGAGCGTTGTCCAATAATAACAGCTCTATCTAAGTCTTGCAGAGCTCCTGAAACAATTTCTGATGCTGACGCCGAATTATTATCTACTAACACTACTAAAGGCATTTGTAAATCAATTGGATTGTTCACTGCTAAATAATGCTTTTCCCAATCTTTTACTTTCCCTTTTGTAAATACAATTTCGTTTCCTTTTTCTACAAAAAAGTTTACAATATTAACGGCTTCTCTTAATAGTCCGCCTGGATTCCCTCTTAAATCGAGCACAAGCGACTTACAACCACTTTCTTTTAATTTTAATAAAGCATCTTTTACTTCGCTCGAACAGTTTTCTGTAAAGCTGGTTAATTTGATATACCCCACTTCTGCATTGAGCATACTCGAATATGATACCGCTTTAATTTTTATCTCTTCGCGCATCATATTTATTTCAACAGGAGTAGGATTTCCTAAATGTGTAATTTTTAATTTGATGGGCGTTCCTGCCTGTCCCTTAAGCATCGTGGTAATATCCTCTGTTTTTTTATTTGTAACATTTATTCCATTCACTTCTAATATTTCATCTCCGGCACGAAGGCCTGCATTGTAAGCAGCAAATTTTTCATAAGGTTCCGTGATGGTTATTTTATTATTAACGTCTTGTATTAAGGCGCCAATGCCGCCATATTCGCCGGTTGTCATGTATTTATAATCCTCTATGTCATTTTCAGCATAGTAATTTGTGTATGGATCAAGGGATGCTAACATCGCTTCAATGCCCGTTTTCATGAGTTGTCCAGGCTTTGTTTCATCAACATAAGCGATATTTAATTCGCGATAAAGTGTATTAAATACATCCAAATTTTTAGATACTTCAAAATAATCTTGTGAAAAATTAAATGCAAATACAGATGCAATACACAAGCTAAAAATGACGATATATTTTTTCATAATAAGTGAACTATTTGATACATAAAAATAACGTAATTATTGCAGATATGTTTACCGTTTATGTTTTTTTATAAACTAACCATTGGTTGATTTGTTAAGCCTGTACATTTGCTCATTCAGTGCCTACTTTCAATCATTGGTGTCAAAAAATAAAAACGATAGTTGTAACTTTATAATAAATCCCCGAGTTAAATAAACCCATTAAAATATAAGACAATGGCAACGCAACAACTCACCATCCCAATGTTTCCTCTTAATATGGTATTATTACCAGGAGAAATAAAAACACTTCATATTTTTGAAGAACGTTATAAGCAGTTAATTTCAGATTGCCTGGAAAATGATGCGCACTTTGGGATTCCTTTTGTATACCAAAAAACAGTGGGGGATTATGGCGTAGAAGTAAAGATTAGTGATGTGATTAAAAGATACGATAACGGCGAATTGGATATAGCCATTGAGGCAGTTCGCGTATTTAAGCTGATAGAGTTTTCGCAGGTATTGACTCCCAAATTATATGGAGCTGGACTTATACATTACGAAGATGATTTTACAGCACCTCCTTCATATATTTTGCAGGAATTAACCAAAGATTATTTATGGCACTCGCAACAACGCACAGTTCCTATTGATACGTTCGATAGCGCTAATATTTATTCTATAGCTCGATTGATTGAGTTGTCATCACCTGAAAAATATGATATCATCAAGGCTGCAACCTTAAAGGATAAGGAAGAAATTTTGAAACCTAAATTAAAATTGTTTATCCATCTCATTAAAACAGAGAGCGAATTAAAAGAGAAATTTATACTGAACTAATTATTTTTGGCTATAGTAAATATTTAGTGAACTATTTTTATTTCTATCTTTTTCCATAGATGAAAAAGAAACAATCACGCCTTGGCGTGACTAGTCAAAAATATGCGCTAAGCTCCTCACGGAATTCTAGGGATTTTACGCTCCGCTAAATCCTTGAATTCTCGTTTCACCGCCACTCTGCCTGCATTTTTGACAGCCCACGCTCCTGTTCTATTCAGCATTTTCTTAAATATAATTCATTTCGCTCATTAGAAACGCTTAAAAAGAGTATCTAATTGTAGCAATTTTATTCATTAAATTTTTAGTATAGCCTTATTCTTTTTGTTTAAACACCTGATACATGCGGTAGCTGCGATAAATGGCATACGCTAAAAATACAATTGCTAAAACATACCGTTTAGTACCAAATACTTTATCCGACATTAAATCGGTAAATAGAAACACAAAAAAACCTGTAAACGTAAGTAGTACCATGATGCTACTAAATGCAAGATTAATTAATTCTATTGGAGATCGTTTCATAATAATTTAGTTTATAAAATTTTGTGTTTGTTACCTGTAATTTTTTTATGGAAAATTTATTTCCTTTAAGCATGTATTATATCAAATGATTTGGGAAGACCTTCAAGGTTTTCAAAACCTTGAAGGTCTTTACTTCGATTTTGTGATGATGTTAAACAAAAAATCCCTTCCAGTTAGAAAGGGATTTTTAAATATTTAAGATAAGTTTATTTTAAAGTAAAGTTAAATGGTACGTTAATTAAAACAGGTACTGCTCTACCATTTTGCTTACCAACTTTCCAGTTAGGCATAGACTTAATTACTCGTAATGCTTCTTTATCGCACTCAGGGCAGCCCGGTACACCTTTTACAACCTTTGCATTAGTAATGTTTCCTGTAGGATCAACCACAAAGTTTAAGTAACACTTCCCTGTTAAACCAGCTTCTTTAGCCATTTGAGGGTATTGTGTATTTTTACCAAAATACTTCATCATTTCTCCTACGCCACCTGGAAATTCAGGCATCTCTTCAACAACGGTGAAAATTTCAGGAGCTTTCTCTTCTACTACACCTTTGCCATCACCTTCCGAAGGAACAACAACGGCATCACCGTCTCCTTCTTGAGTTACAGTACTAACATTTGATTCCACTAATTTATCTTGTGGTGGTGGTGGATCAGTTTCTACCGCATCATCCTTAATAACTGGTGGCACAAACTTCACCGTTTCCAATACTGGTGGTGGTGGCGGTGGTGGCGGTGGTGGTGGTTCGTTTTTGTCTGCCGGTGGTGGAGTTAAGTCAATAGTCGTCATGTCTAACATGGCTTCTTTTGCTGCACCATCACTTTTGAGTCCCATTACAAACTTGATACCCATTCCTAAAGCTAATGCACCAATCATGCAGCCAAGGACTACGGTAACAGTCCAATTGTATCTACGGCGTATCTGATACGCTCCGTAGTCTTGGTTGCGGCCTTCAAAAACGATATCGTTTCTAGAGTCGTCAACAACGCTATTCCAATTTGCCGTCATATTCTTATTTAATTTTTTCTTGTAACAATGCGAATTCTGGTACCGACATTTCAACGCCTAATACGCGTTTACCCACGTTACAGATTTTTAATTCATCTAACATATCAATCGCATTTCTGTATGTTGCCTGATCGTCAGTTTTAATTAACACGGTGATTGCTCTCGTATCAGCAGTTGCATCAACAGCCATACGTTTAAAAGTAGTATCAGCTAATTGTTTCTTTTTATTTTTTTCTGCTAAGCCTTTAATTTCTTCAACGGCCCATTTGTTTTGTTCTAAAAGCAAAGTATGCAAGCCTTCAGGACTAAAATTTGTTTCTTTTAATACTGTTGGAGGCATGCCTTTTTCATTACCAGCAGAATAAAATTGACCAGCGTAATAAAATATCTTATCATCCTTAGTTAGTAAAAAGGTAACTCCATTTTTTACTTCTGGTGGAGGTGGACTTCCAGGAGGTGGTTCAGCTGGTAAGCTTAACTCCATACTTTTTGGTTTAGAAAAGGTTGATGTTAAAACGAAGAACGTTAATAACAAAAACGCTAAATCCACCATTGGAGTCATATCCACACGCGTGCTCTGTTTCTTGGCGCGTTTTTTACCGCCTTTACCATGCCCGCCGCCGCTTTCTGCTATTTCTGCCATGTTAAATTTATTTTAATAGTTAATATTTATTAATGTTTTGGTCCCGGAGTAGCCGGAGCCGATGATCCACCTTCCAATGACGTAATCAAATTGAAGGTATAAATTTTCATATCTGTAAAGGTTTTAAAGACGTCTTTTACATAAATATATTTTGCTTTTCCGTCCGCTTTAATGGCATAACGGGGCTTTTCGCCTTTAAACTCTTGTCCCAATTCAGATGCTTTATCTTTGTTTCTCATGTAAATAATGTTCAATTCTGTGGCAGATATATTAATCCAATCACGTAATTGATTATTTACTGAGTCTAATGGCACACCTTCTTGTGGTTTAAACTTAAGTCTTTCTGCCTCTGATGCATCTAAGTATTTTGGTAAGTCTTTTATCTCAACACCAAAACTTGATAAACCACCAAATTTTTTAATTTGGTCGGCATTAAATTTAACGCCATACTTTTCGCTCATTTTAGCTAACGTATTTGTTCTAGCTTCGCCGTTTCCAACCCCAAAAAACGCTCTACTTCTCTGTTTTTTACCTGAGCCAATATTATCTACTGTAATTAATACAGTATTTTCTGGTAACGTTTTGTCAGATACTGATGATGGTGGATCCACAATCACAGGCTCTGCCATACGAAATGATGCAGTAAGCATAAAGAAGGTAACCAACAAGAACGCTAAATCCACCATTGGAGTCATGTCAATAGACGGAGCATGTGCTGCGACTTTTATCTT
>JAYVDU010000540.1:0-2798 GCA_043749245.1 Bacteroidota bacterium
TCTCCATCGGCAAGTTCTTCGAGGTAAATTGGTAATCTGCAACTACCGTCATGATTGAAAGTTATAATATTAGAACCCCTCATTAGAAAACTATTTAAAATATCTTTATCATTAATTTCAATGGACTTAATAGACCAAATATCATATAAATCTTCATCCACACTACTATAATAATTCCAAACAATAATCATCAGTACATTGAATGAGATTAAAATAAATAGTGATTTTTTTTTACTAAATCCTTTTTTCATCAAAACAAATTTACTTTTTCTTAGGTGAGGTAATCTCTTTTATCCTTATAAAATTCAATTGAGGTATCAGAAATCTACTCTATACAAACCAAGTCTACTACTACCAAAAATATACTGCTCGCGCCAAGTAACAGAATCGTTATGCCGCGTATAAACACCCATTGTGTTGCCTTGTGCATCGCGTATGTAGTAAGTACGCGTCGTGTCGCCACTTTGTGAAACTCGTTTTACAACCCGTTGCTGCATGGCGTTGTAACCAAATGCTAAACTTGCCCCACCTGCTTTTGTGTTGGTGAGTATTTTTCCATACGGCGACCAAGAAACAGACATACTTTGGCTGTTATCGGCTACCATATTACCCGACTTATCATAAATATAATTGTTCGGGCTTTGGTTATCAATATCCGTTGTCGAAACGTTACGCGTATTTTATTTTCAATTTGCGCAAAATATTTTTTTCAATTTCGTTTTTGTAAGAGTTAAATGTATATGCCGTTACCACATTTAACCAATTCAATTGTAGTAAAAGTTACCACATTTAATTTTTTGCGAACGAAAATTTTTTTTCGAAACCGCACATGGCATTTTTTGCAAGCACTGCATGGGTTTAATTTTTAAAACCCATGCACGTTGCATTGTGCAAAAGCCATTTTACTTTTGCACTATTTTATGTTTTTTCCCTCAATGTCAATGAACGTTTGGCAAAACCAAAGTAAATTTTTTTACTGGTTTTGCTTTTCAAAACCTTTAGCCCACTCCCAAGATTTTGGTCTCTTCGCTACTACTATAGTCAATGAATTTGGCGCTATTTTATTTTTACTGATAATTGGCTCCGCGGCTTTCAGTCCTTGTGAAACCAAATGGTTGTGAACAATTTTAAAATTACTTACTACTACTTTATATTTTTTGAATATCCTTTTGTGATAATTATCATCCATATTCACATAGAGCCTTCCTGGCCAATTATAATAGCTTTTTAAAATTAAGTACTTTATTTCATTGTCTGTATCATCAATTGTTGAGAATTCTTGGATTAAATCAATTTCTAAATACATATAAAAAAAATCAAAATAACTTTCAATAGCTGCTGCAAGTAGTTCTGAATTAAAGGCTAATTTTCTTAAAATGGAAATCCAAAATAGACAATTATAATTTTGCCACTCTTCCAAACTATAAAACATGAACTCTTTGAACAAAACATAATTTCTTGTAAGAAATTTAAAAGAGAGCTCTTCAAACTCTTTCTCATCAAAAATTGGAAAATTATTTTTAAAGGCTGAAAATTCTAAATTATCAGCGCTTAATAAAACATCTAATTTTTTACAAAAACTTTCAAATTTATCCATAATCTATTTTTTAATTACTGCTTTTAGGTGAACTTGCGGGGGGGGAGTACTCCTTTCGAAAAATCAACACTTTCATTTACAGCGTCTTTTGATAAAAAACCTTCTTTTTTCAAAGCGTTAAAAGTATTTTTTGCGTCTTCAAAAGAAGGTGTGTAATGTCCAGAATTATTGTTAAATGTCTTAATTTTTCCTTCTGCGTCAAAAGTTACTTGACCAGCTCCTTTTATTGCTTTTTTCCCTCCAGCTAAATCAAAATGTCCTATTTTGTTACTCTCTCCAAGTTTTAATTGCCCTGCTTCATCAATAATGAAAGTGTATACTTGATCCGTTTTAATCCCTTCAAATGAAAATTTACCATCTTTAACAGAATATTTAATACTGTTTTGTAGCTTATCTATTTCAAGCTCTTGCGTGAAAAATTTTCTCACAAGGTTGATACTTCTTAATTTAGAGACATCTATACCTACTCCTAAAGCGCATTGGACTGCCCCTAATTTCGGACCGCCTTTTCGTAAAGAAGTAACCACTCCAACTAGTGAAATAGTGGTTTTAACTATATCTTTAGTGCTACCTTCTGAATAAACTTTTTTCAAATTAGACGGTAATTTATATAGATTAGCAGGAATTTGTTTAAGTTGCATAAATGATTCGCTCAGTGTCTTAGGGTCATCCGCGGTTGCAGGTCTAACCCATGCTAAATCATGGGAAAGCTGATCCAGCCCTTCACCTACCCCATTAAATATTTCTTTCAATTGTTCGGCATAATATTGCCTTGCTTTTTCATAAGGATTCCATTCTCTACCATCTAAGTCTACTCCATCAATTGGTCTATTACTCGCAAACTGATATGGCGACAATTCAGGATATTTCGTGGCTAACGGATCAATACTCAAAAATTTCGCAAGTCTTGAATCATAAATTCTCTCCCCATAATCTTGTTCGCCCGTCTCTTTATCCGTCTCCTTGCCATTAAAACCATACCGATAGAGCGCCGAAGTATAACTTCTCGAATCTATAGACATTCCGAAGGGATAGTAGTCCGTCGCGCTTATTACCACCGCGTTATAACCCTTGTTAACACCAATTGTCGTATCTGCTTTTCTGTCATTAATTACCGCCATCACATTACCAAGATGGTTCGTCAGTTCATAATTTCTTTTGCCTTCGTACAGTTTTGAAATAACTTGCAAACCTTTATTCA
>JAYVDU010000541.1:0-2794 GCA_043749245.1 Bacteroidota bacterium
GGATGCTTGTTGTTATTGTCTATTTTTATATTAACCGTTATTTTAGATATCTTGTTTATCCCCACTTATGGCTTATTAGGTGCTGCCGTTATCACGGCGAGCGTATCTATTGTTTTTAATTTATCTAAATTTTTATTTATTTATTATAAATTTAATTTTCAGCCTTATACTATAAACTCACTCAAAATTGTGGGAGTTATTGTTGTGGGTTTCATCATAGTATTGTTTATGCCCACATTTACTCAATATAATATTTTAAATATTATTATTAATGGAAGTCTTATATCTCTGTTTTATATTGGAAGTATTTATAAGTTAAATGTCATTCCTGAAATGTTTGAAATGATAAAATCAAAAATCAATAAATGAACTATTCATGTTTGCCGAAACAAATACTAATAATTAAACTGGATAAACCATTTGGCAACTAAAAAATAATAATTTAAACACATGAAAAAAGTCCTCATTATAACCTACTATTGGCCGCCGACGGGTGGAGCTGGTGTACAGCGTTGGTTAAAGTTTAGTAAATACTTTAGGCAATTTGGTTGGGAACCTATTATTTACACGCCGTCTAACCCTGATTTTCCTATTAATGACGATACATTATTAAAAGATGTTCCGTCAGATTTAACAGTTCTTAAAACGCAAATTACAGAGCCGTATGATATCTATCGTAAGATTATGCGGAAGAAAAAAACTGACGCCGTTAATCAAGGTTTTTTATCTGAAGAAAAAGAAAATACATTATTGCAATCGGCTATGATATGGATACGTGGCAATTTTTTTATTCCAGATGCCCGCAAATTTTGGATTAAGCCTTCTGTTGCGTATTTATCGCATTACATTAAACAACACAAGATTGATGCGGTTATCAGTACTGGTCCGCCACATAGCATGCATTTAATTGCGATGGGACTTAAACAAAAATTTAATATCCCTTGGATTGCTGATTTTAGAGATCCTTGGACACAGATTGATTTTTATAGCCAATTAAAATTAAGTTCCTTTGCTGATGCTAAACATAAGAAATTAGAAAATCAGGTTTTAACGCAAGCCAATAAAGTTGTAACGATTAGCCCGAGTTGCGGTAAAGATTTAGAAAAATTAGGTAATCGAACAGTAGATATTATTACTAATGGTTTTGATACGGATGATTTTACCCCTATAGCTATCGGGGTTGATTCTAAAATGTCAGATGGGTTTATGTTTCATCATACAGGTGCGTTAAATAAAGATAGAAACCCTTATACGCTATGGAAAGTATTGGGGGATTTGTGTAAAGAAAATCCTGAATTAAAACAAGATTTGATTTTGAAATTTACAGGAAAAACAGATGCTATTGTTTTAGAAAGTTTGAAACAACAAGGCTTAGAAGCTAATTTTCAAAAATTGGAATACATGCCTCATAGCGAAATTGTAAAGTCAATGGTGCAATCACCTATTTTATTGTTGCCTTTAAATAATACACCTAATAATGCAGGCGTGTTATCTGGTAAGTTATTTGAGTACTTGGCAGCTAAGCGTCCCATTTTTGGTGTGGGCTTGCCAAATGCCGATGCAGCAAGTATTTTAAAAGAAACACAAGCAGGTGTCATGGTTGATTTTGATGATTATGAAGGTACTAAAAAACAAGTGCTGAATTTATATGCCCAATACAAATCCAATACATTAACGATTCAATCTAATTCTATTGATAAATACTCACGGGAAAATTGCGCTGGAGCTTATACTAAATTACTTTATGACATAGTTGGTTAAGTCTTAACGAAAAAAAAGCGCCTTCTAAATTTTCAGAAGACCCTCTTTTTTATTATCGAAATAAATTTTTATTTTCTTTTGATTGCTCTATGAGCTGCATTGATAATATCAATGGTGTCTAAGCCGTATTTCGTCATTAATTCATCTGGTGTTCCACTCTCACCAAAACTATCATTAACGGCTACATACTCCTGTGGAGTGGGTGTATGTCGCGATAACAATTGCGCAACACTATCTCCTAAACCACCATTCATTTGATGTTCTTCGGCAGTAACTACACATTTTGTTTTTGCAATTGATTTTAAAATAGCATCGTTATCCAAAGGTTTAATAGTATGTATATTAATAATTTCAGCGCTTATACCTTGTTCAGCTAATTTCTCACCAGCTTCAATTGCTTTCCATGTTAAATGCCCTGTTGCAATTATAGTTACATCAGTTCCTTCGCTTAACATCACTGCTTTGCCAATTTCAAATTTTTGATCAGCAGGTGTAAAGTTAGGAACGGTTGGTCTACCAAAACGTAAATATACCGGACCTACATAATCTGCAATAGCAATAGTAGCCGCTTTTGTTTGGTTATAATCGCAAGGATTGATGACGCACATGTGCGGTAACATTTTCATTAAACCAATGTCTTCTAATATTTGGTGAGTAGCTCCATCTTCGCCAAGAGTTAGGCCTGCATGAGAAGCGCAAATTTTTACATTTTTATCTGAGTAAGCAACACTTTGACGAATTTGATCATAAACACGACCTGTACTAAAGTTAGCAAACGTGCCTGTAAATGGTATTTTGCCGCCAATGGTTAAGCCTGCAGCAATACCAATCATATTGGCTTCAGCAATACCCACTTGAAAAAAGCGTTCAGGATTTTCAGCTTTAAAAGCATCCATTTTTAAGGATCCAATTAAATCAGCGCATAGCGCTACAACATTTGGATTTGTTTGCCCTAATTGCTGTAATCCTGCTCCAAAACCAGAGCGTGTATCTTTTTTTTCTGTGTATGTGTATTTTTTCATTTAGCTTTATT
>JAYVDU010000542.1:0-9282 GCA_043749245.1 Bacteroidota bacterium
AAATTGCGAGTAATTATAATCATAAGACACTTGCAGTCTCATACTATTGTGTTCTAAACCAACAGTGGTTATAAGCGCATCGCCTGTTCGCATAAAAACTCCTGCATTTAATTTTGTATTTGTTTTAGGATCGATTGTGTAATAATACGAAAAACCAACTAAGTTTTCTCTGAACGCTTGTTGCTGGTTGCCATAGTATTCAAACATTATAGTGGATATATTATTGAAGCTGTATTTTAACTGAAGGCTTTCATTATGGCGTGGCCTCAACAAAACGCCTTTAGTATCATTAAATGAAATGTTTGGCTGATTAATGTGATTGATAGCATAACCAACGGTTGCGGTTAAATGTTGCCCGAATTTTTTTTGAATCACTGTGCCTAACGAAATATCAGTTATGATTTTAGATTGTCTTACAAACGTTTCACCATTGGAAAGACTTTGATTATATATATCGCCATCCCATTGTTGATCGTAAGATAATCTGTTTGGATCCACGCTTAAATTCGTAATGCCCGCTAACACACCAATACCAATGATTAAACCCGTATCTTTTTTAAATGTGAGTTTATGATTGATTGGTACTTTCACTTCTGTAATAGTATACCTTCCATCTCCTGCCGCATCATGATTGAACATTAAGCCGATGGCTTCTTTAGTGCCTTTAATAAATGATTTATTCAAATTAAAATCCATACCAAAACTAAAGGTGTTATAGGGCACTTTCACACTCCGCCATTGATTTCTGTAATTAAAAATAAAACGCGCATCTCCTTCAAACATACCCGCATTTGCAGGGTTTTGGTTCAATGGCGACATTTGCCAATTAGAATAATGGGGATCTTGAGCATAAAAAGAAGTTGTTAGGAGTAAGATTAACGTTGTTAGAAAAATAGGTTTGTTTTTTATTACAGCACATCCAATCCATCGTATATCAAACAATATACAACCAAGCACAAAAAGCTTTTTATGTGATACTCCTTTTATCATTTACCTCAACAAGGTTATATTTCCTTTTTTAAATGATTCTTGTCCATTATTACATCTAAATGTCATATAATATCCATACACCCCTTGATCTAGCTGTTTTCCTTTAAATACTCCGTCCCAGCCATTTTTTACATCAATAGTTTCAAATAATTTTTCGCCCCAGCGATCGTAAATAGTTAAATAAACTTCTGTAACGAAATTACTTCGAATGTATAATATATCATTTGTACCATCGCCATTAGGCGTAAAGCCTGTTGGTAAATATACAGTGCCTTCGTTACAGGCATCGGTTATAATCTCTATGAATACTGTTTTTAAAAAGTGCCTGCAATTGTTTTGGTCTGTAAAATAAATGCTGTATTCGCCTGTTTTTGTTGGGGTAAACGCAAGGGTGCTATTTCCAGTAAACGAAAAAGGCACATAAGGAGTGATGCTAATAGTTCCTAAATACGTAAATCCATTTAACATAACGGTAACTGTTTGCCCAAGCGTTAGAGAAGAGGTAGAAACCGTTATAGAGTTTGTATTATACGTATAAGGGAAAACAGATACGGTCGTTGTTAATTGACTTTTACAAGTGTCAATGCCATTAATTGTGCTAATAGTGACCGTATAAACAGTAGTAGTTGGCGGAAATGCTTTAGGGTTTGAGATACTAGCATTAGTAAGGTACTGAGTTGGTGCCCAAGCATACGTAACTCCTCCACTGGCAAATAACTGAACGGTATCTGGTTCGCATTTAATTAGAGAAGCATTCACTGCAACAGGCGTAAAACCTGATAAATTAAGCGCCTGTTTACTCGTATCTTTACAACCGAAACTATTAGTTGCAATTAACGAAACAGTATACGTGCCTGTGGAACCATAGTAATATAAAGGGTTTTGAGTTATACCATTATTTCCATCACCATAATTCCATTGCCAACTAATTGGCGCAAGAGTTGACGCATCCGTAAACTGAACATTGTTATTACAGCCACCAACACTATAGGTAAAAGACGATGTGATTTTTGGATAAACCGTTATTGATGTAGTTAATGTTTTAATGCACGTCTTTCCAAACAAACTATTTTGTAAAATCGTAACCGTATAAATAGTGGTTGTTTGAACACTACAAGAGGTTGATGCCAAAAACGGATTTGATAAGCCTGTTGTTGGCGACCACGTATAACTATTGCCCCCAGAGGCTTGCAATACTTTAGTTTCGTAAGTGCATTTTGATTGAGGTGAATTAATGGTAATAGAATCTACCGGAACAAGTATGCTTTTGGAAATAGAATCCTTACATCCAAAGCTATTCGTAGCTATTACTTTAAGCGTATATGTTCCCGCACTGTTAAAGGATTTCGTGGCATTTGTTGTTGAAGCAAAAAGTACGGAGTTTAAATACCATTTAAAGGTACTTGTTAACGGATTTGATATATTATTAAATTGAACATTATTGGAGCACGAATCAACGGTCGTCGTGAAATTAGCAACAGGCTTTGGATACACTGTAATGACAAGGCTTGCGGTATCATACAAATTATTACATATAGATGATTTAACATATAAATGAACGGTATACGTCCCCGATGCTGTATATGTTTTAACGGGATTAAATACCTGTGACGTTGTATCGTTGCCTCCAAAACTCCATAAATAGGTATGTCCGGGTGTACTGGTGTTATTAAAATTAACAATTAAAGGAGCACAACCACTTAAAGTGTTCGCAGAGATATTAGCCTGCGCAGAGTTTAATTGAAAATCTATTTTAAATACACCGTTATTGCAATTGGCACTCATGTTTATTCCTGTAGGATAAGGATTACCCGAATTAAATGGGGTATAGTTTGAGCTTGTATAGGGCCATGCACCGGGCGTTACAGGAAAATCATCATTACCGCCACAACCTGCGCAGACAGATTGATAGATGATTCCTTTTTTATCAAATCGACTTGTGCCGCCATCTACGTGCTCATGACTGGATGCTCCACCAAAATAACTTCCAAACAATAAATTATTCATGTTTGGTGCAAGTACCATTAAGTAAAAGTTATACGCATCTGTTGTTGATTGTATAGGGTTTAACAGGGGCATTCCAGTTGTTGGATTTAAAAAAATAATGTTTCCGCCCCAGCCTGATACATAAATGTTTCCAGCACAATCAACCGAAAAAGCTGATGGTGAAATATTGATTGTACCATTTCCATTACCAAACACGGTAGATGCAATCAAGGTATTTAATTGCGCATTCAACATCTGAATAAATTGTTTGCTATTTGCATTTGAATACACTCCCGCCGTTACAGGCATATTACCTAAGGACTGCCCATATAAATACACTTGTTGTTGTTTATCTAATTGCACAAAATAACTTTGATCGTAATTATTGGTACCAATAAAACTTGAGTGCATCATGCTTGATCCATTCGCTTTTATTTTACACACATAACCATCGCATTTTCCACCACCATACACCGTATGGTAACTACCCGCGGTAACAGGGAAATCAGCGCTACGTGTTCCTCCGGTAACATATATATTTAAGGTATCATCTAAGGCTAAAGAATAACCTGCATCATTATCACTTCCTCCTATAAACGTACTAAATACCAAACTACTAAGCGTTGGGTTAAACTTAACAAGCACTGCATCCTGTTTTCCGCCCAGTGTATTATCAATGGCATTTTGTGTAGGAAAATCAGCCGACTTAGTACTGCTATAAATATAAATATTATACAAACTATCCACCTGTATCTCACCACGGTATTGATCACCATAATTATATTGCAACGAGTCCGGCGGATACTCTGTGACTGTGCCATACGCAGAAGTGTATGAAGAAATTACATTATTATAATTAATACCGTCATTCCCAGAACCACCTATGAATGTGGATGCTAAAAGAGTTGTTCCAGTCACATTTAGTTTTGCTATATAAATATCAGTGCCACCGTTAAACGTGGTGCCATTAAATACAAAAGAAATAGAAGAGCCGCCATTAAAGGTATTGTCATAACAACCCACGGTAGTCGGGAAATCAGAAGAACCTGTAGCTCCATACAAACACAAGTTATCATTTTTATCAACGATTAAACTTGTGACGATTTCACTAGAACCGGCACCGCCTATGTAGGTAGAGTATTTTAAAAACACACCCGATGAATCATACTTTGTAATTACCACGTCTGTAGTATTTGCTACTCCATTAAAACTCACATCATAAGCTCCAGTTGTTGTGGGATAACCAACATTAAAACAAGTACCACCTGTATATAAGCTTCCGCGGGAATCATAGGTGGCCGTCATGCCAAAATTATCGGCTGTACTTCCGCTTGATGCCGCAAACACTAATAAAGGATCAATAATTAAATCAATGTTATGATCATACTCTTTTAATAATTTGAATGAAACCGTGTTTTTATCCAAAACAAACTTACTAGGTATTTCAACGGTATCGCCTGCTATCAGTTGATAAACAATGGGTTTCTGTTCGATGGATTCGCTCACGGAAGTACTAATATATAAAGCGCCATTTTTAAGCTTGATGTTTTCTATACCTGTGTATTGTAATTTCACGTCACTTGGATTTCCATCAGGATGAACGATGAAATTATATTTAATAGATTGGCTTCCTCCGTTATAAAGTGCGTCTATTCCCTGATACAAGCCTTTAACCGATATGCTTTTATAATGATGCACTTGTTTTGCCCAACGCTGCTGATCTGAACCTATAAAATAATTGTCATAATCTTCGTAAACATGGCTTGATTCAATTTGCGGTAATGAATTAGATCCAATAAAATTAATACTATAGGCATGGTATTTTAACGTAGATGAAATTATTTTTCCTAAGTGTCTGCTTCTGTAAACATCCTTATCGTATAAATGAAAAGTAAGTTTTCCGCTTTGTTCCACAAATAGGGCTCCTCCATCTAATTGAGCGCGATATTTAATGTGCTTATCCCATTGTTGATTGTTTTCAGTAAACCGAACAAAGGATGATGCTTGTGGATGGGGAGTTTTGACACGCTGTGCTTGCCCGTATAAACAGATACTTACTAATACAATTATGATTTTCAGTCTGTTCACTTAAGTAAATATATAAAAAAACCCCGATATATCATATCGAGGTTGTGGTTAAAAGTATCAAAGCTTATATCAACGTGCCGTTCTTTTGGGCTTCTTTGGTTTGTTTAATAATTTGAATTGTCCAATACACTAATAAGCTAAAAATAATGATCCATAAAATAATGTTTGGTGCGTGACCTATTTTTTTCATCACATCAAAAATCTTGTATGAAAATTTACCGATACCATAAAACACATCAGTCATTGTTACCATTAAAGAAATCATTAAAGCTCCCATAAGTATTATTTTTTGTAAGTTTACAGCACAAAAATATAATTTTTTTCTATACCAAAGCAATTTCTCCTTAAAAAATGTTTGTTGCCCCTCTTAAAAACAATATCCAAGCCTCCATGATTATTCTAATTGTGCTTAGTGTTGGATTATGGGCTTGTAGCTTTATGTTCCCAACACCCTACTCCATTGCATCAATTGGCGAAGAGCATGTCTTTTATAACTCAGTATTTTCTAACGAAACGTCTTTCTTAGCGTCGCAATTCATTGCCTTTTTTAGCATTATCATTGGTGCTTTTTTTGTTAATTTTATAGCTATTAATCAAGAAATCACCTCCAAAACTAACTATTTACCTGCTTTTTTATACATTCTGTTTGCATATTCCGCAACTACTAATCAATATATTGAGCCCATATTAACTGCCAATCTATTTGTGTTACCAGCTATTTATTTTATTACAAGTGCTTATAGACAAGACACTGCCTTACCAGCCATTTTTAAAGCAGGGCTCTTATTAGGTTTAGCTTCTTTTTTTTACGCCTACTACATTCTTCTTTTTCCCATTGCTGTTATAGCTATTATCATACTAAGATCATTTAATTGGAGAGAGTGGATTTTACTCATCATTGGCTTACTGCTTCCTGTTTATATTTATATGTGCATTAGTTACCTCAATGGACATGGGACTTTTGACATCTTACGTATTTTCAAAAACAATATGGCTAATTTTCAAAAACCTGTTTTTTCGGAATATTATTTGGTGTTTTTTATCATTACCATTTTTATACTGATACTCTCCATTTTCCATTATGTTAGCAAAGGTTTTGGAAACAAAATAAAAACAGTTAAAGTAAAGTATGTAATTCTTTGGCTTCTGTTTTTGTCGCTAATTGTAGTGTTTTATAGGCAAACGACTGATATGGTTTTGTTACCTTGTATCATTCCGCTTAGTATTGTTATAGGAGATTATCTATCAGAAATCAAACAATTAAAAATAGCCAATACCTTATTGTTCCTTTTTTTATGCGGGTTTGTGATTATTTATGGTCACGCCTTGGGCGCGTTTTAAACCAATTTTATTTTTTCTTGTGACTGTATGCTTTAAAGATAGCATCAACCTCATTAAACCAAGCTTCGCCATATTTACGAATTAAGGGTTCTTTTAAAAACGCATACACAGGCACATTCAATTGAGCACCACATTCGCACGCGGGTTTACAAATATGCCACGCATGGTAATTAACCGCATCATACTCTTTGTATTCTTGTATACGAATTGGATAGAGATGGCAAGAAATAGGTTTTTTCCAATCGTGAACAAACTCTTCTGTTTTTCCTTCTAAATAGGCTTGTTCAATGGCACACTTGGCAATATGCTTATCATCAAAAAACACAAAAGCACACTCTGCCCCATCGCTTACTAAGGTGGTTGTATAATCCCCATCCCCGTCTAATACATAACTACCATGCTTTTCAACAGCAGCGATGCCTTTTTCGTTCATATACGGTTTTACAGCAGGATATATTGCATCTAAGATTTTTAATTCTTTTTTATCTAAAGGAGCCCCGCTATCCCCCGAAACACAACATTCTCCCTTGCATGCGTTTAAATCGCATACAAATTGTTTATCAAAAATATCTTCAGAAATAAGAGTATGACCAATTGCTATCATGGTACAAAAATACCATTTTTAACTCTAAAAAAATAGATCAACCTTTCTTTACTTTTGACTCATCAACTCTTCCCAAAACTCGGCCCCACGGCGTGTGTGCGGAATAACGATAGTGCCACCAACAATATTGGCTACTGCAAAAATTTCGTAAACTTCATCTGTAGAACAACCTTGCTCATAACATTTTCCTAAATGGTATTTGATACAATCGTCGCAACGCAGCACCATGCTGGCAACCAAGCCAAGCATTTCTTTTGTTTTAACATTAAGTGCGCCTTCACTATACGTTTGAGTATCTAAATTAAACAAACGCTTAATCACTAAATTATCTTTTCCTAAAATAACCTCATTCATCTTAGCGCGATAGTTATCAAATTCTTCTATTTGTTTTGACATGATTGTTGATTGGTTTTTAAAATTGGAAATAAATAAAAGGTTGCATTTCGCCACTGACTAATTGATAGATACAAAATATAAATATAACCACCACGATGCTCATAATAGGTAAGGGTAGGTTGGCAAATTTGTTACGATAACTTTCTTTTATGCGTTCAGGTATCCAATGAATCAAATAACCAAAAGCCATTACCGAAAACACAACAGCATATCCTTTTATAATATTGAACGTAAGCGCTGCTCCAAAATGATTGTTAATTCTATCAAAAATGAGGCTAACGGTTTCAAGGTTATCACTCCTAAAAAAAATACGTGTAAAGCTAATGAACATTAACGTTATCAGAACTAACATTACTTTTACAAAAAATGAATTAGTGTTTTTGAAAGGCGAAATTTTTAACCATAGTTTATGTACAACTAATCCCAATCCATTTAAACCTCCCCAAATAATAAACAGCCACGAACTACCGTGCCAAAAGCCTCCTAGAAGCATGGTTACCAATAAATTAATATTAGTATTAATGCTCTGTTTTACTTTTGAAAAAAAATACGACAACAACACAAATACAATGGCCAAACATAATAACACCAGCAACAACCAAATTTTACCTGTAAGCAATACCAATACAGTGGATAAAAAAGCAATGCAAATATATGATCCAAGAGTGCCTTTTTTATTGCCTCCTAAAGGGATGTATAAATACTCTTTTAGCCATGATGACAAAGAGATGTGCCAGCGTTTCCAAAACTCGCTCACGTCTTGTGATTTGTAGGGCGACTTAAAATTTGTTTTTAATCTATAGCCTAACAATAACGCTACGCCAATAGCAATGTCCGTATAGCCACTGAAATCGGCATAAATTTGAAGAGAGTACCCAAAAATACCAACCACGGTTTCTACGCCTGAATAATAATTTGGATTATCAAAAATGCGATCGATGTAATTAATAGCCATATAATCGGCTACGATTTTTTTACCTAAGCCATTAATAATCCAAAAAACAGCCAAGCCAAATTCTTTGCGCTTTAAATTATAGGGTAAATATATTTGATATAAAAATTCATGTGCCTTCACAATTGGCCCTGCCACAAGGTGCGGAAAGAAGCATACAAAAAAACCGTAATCAAAAATGGATTTAACGGGCGTTACTTTTTCACGATACATATCAATGGTATACGAAATAGATTGAAACGTAAAAAAAGATATTCCTACTGGTAAAATTAATTTATCAATAGGGTCTTTCGTTCTCAAAAAGGTATTACTAAACTGCGCAAAGTGATTGAAAAAATGAAGATGAGTCCCGGCTAAGTCATTCACACTCTCTGTAAAAAAATACGCATACTTAAAATAACAGAGTAAACTTAAATTTAAAATCATACTAATTGTTAAGTATAATTTTTTGCGTTTCACTGATTTAGCTTGATATATGAGCCTTCCCCAATTATAGTCGCTACAAATAGTGAATATGAGTAATATTAAAAAAACGCCGCTCGTTTTATAATAAAAGAAAAAACTCACTAACAATAAGTAAAATGTACGCAGTGTGTTTTTTTTATATAACAAAGAATAGATGGCTAGTACAACGGCAAAAAATCCCCAAAAATAGAGTTGCGTAAAAATCACAGGTTGCCCCTTCCCATAAAGGAAATATGGTTTTAAATATGTGAGTAGGTCGTTTAGCATTTTTTTTGGGATTCAGAACGAAAAAGGATAATTTGAAAGTTATGTTACTCACTCTTTTGTCTTGAATCATTTATCTTACATCTTTCTTTTATTTTGCTTTACTATTATATTGGTAACTTCTGTCAATAGCGTCAAACATTAAACCGGCCAATAATTTATAGCCTCGTCCATTAAAATGCACTTTATCTTTTGC